>JACCSF010000278.1 GCA_013813135.1 Thermoleophilaceae bacterium
GCTCACCGGCTCGCGGCGCTGCCGCGCCTCCTGCTCACGCGCGGCGGGCTGCAAGCTCGCGTTCCCTCAGCCACTCGACGGTCCCGCCGATTCCCTCGCGCAGGTCCACCTGCGCCCCCCAGCCGAGCAGCCGCTTCGCCTTCTCCACGGAGGGCCAACGGCGCTGCACGTCGACCTCGAACGAGGGCAGGTGCTCGAGTTCGAACAGGCTCGGGTCCTCCCCGCAGGCCTCCCAGATGATGCGCGCGATCTCGGCCACCGTGCGCTCGTCTGAGGCGGACACGTTGAAGTCCTCGTTCTCGCCAGCCGGGTGCGCCATCGCCGTCACGATCCCAGAGGCTATGTCGTCCACGTGCGTGAGGGTGCGGGTCTGCTCCCCGGAGCCGAAGATCGGCAGCGGGCGCGTGCCGGCCAGCACCTTGCGGATCACGTCGGGGACCATGTGCGCGATGCCGGGCTCGTCGTCGGGCAGCTCTCCGGGCCCGTAGGCGTTGAAGGGGCGGCAGATCGTGTAGGGCAGGCCGTGCTCGTCGTGCAGCGCGCGGCAGTAGACCTCGCCGGCGAGCTTCGAGAAGCCGTAGGCGGAGCGTGGGGCGGGGCAGTCGGCGAGGTGCTCCTCGGTGGTCGGGAACTCCGTCGCCCGCTCGAACACCATCGACGAGGACACGTACGCGAGCCGCTCGACGCCCTCGTCCAGCGCGGCGCGGAACACGGCGTTGTAGAGCCCGTTGTTGACCTCGAGCAGCGTGTGCGGCAGCTTGTGGAAGTTGGCGATCCCGCCGACGATCGCCGCCAGGTGGATCACGTGGGTGCAGCCGCTCACGGCGGCTCGGGCCTCGTCGGGGTCGATCAGGTTGTGCGTGTGCACCTCGCAGGACTCGTGCATCCACGCGGGCGAGTCGCGCTGATCGGACACGCGCACGTCCCACGCCGGCTCGGAGGTCAGGCGGCGCACCACCGCCGCGCCGATCGTGCCGGCGCCGCCGGTTACGAGGACGCGGCTCACTCGACCGCCGCGCGCTCGCGCACTGTGGAGAACACGCGTCCCGAGCCGGTCACGTTCCAGGGGTCCACGAGCAGCACATCGTCGGGCAGCCGGCCGAGCAGCTCCTCGAAGCCGGAGTGGTTGGTGGCGACCACCACGGCCTCAGCGCCCTCGAGCGCTGTGTCGAGCGGGTCCGACCCGACCGAGACGTGCGGGTCGTGACGGGCGACGTGGGCGAGCTCGCGCTCCAGCAGCCTGACGAGCTTGAACGAGAGCGAGTCGCGCAGGTCGTCGGAGTCGCGCTTGAACGTGAGCCCGAGCACGGCGATCTTGCGGTCGCGCAGCGAGCCGCCGAGACGCGACTTGAGGCCCTTCACCAGGAACAGCGGCACGGTCTCGTGTACGCGAGAGACCGCCAGCAGCATCCCGGGGGCGCTCGAGCGCTCCTCCGAGAAGGTGAAGTCCTTGCGCAGGCAGGCGCCGGCCGTCAGGCCAGGGTTGGCGATCCCGCCGCGCGGATAGTCGCGGTTGATCAGGTCGATGACCTCGAACACGTTGGCGTCGTACTGCTCGGCCTCCATCATCAGAAGGTTGGGCAGCGCGAACTGCGTGTAGCGCAGGATGTTGGTCCAGATCTTGGCCAGCTCGGCCTGCACCGGCGTGGTCTGGACCACCTCGGCGCCGAAGACCTCGAACAGCTCGGCTGCCTTCGCGCCCGAGCCCTCGCCGACGCCGCCCACGATGCACGGCAGCGTCGCGATCTCCTCGAGGAAGTGGTTCTCGGCGATGCGCTCGGGCACGTGCGCCACGAACAGGTCCTCGCCGACCCGGAAGCCGCGGCGCTGCTCGATGTAGCCGGCGACCCAGTCGGTCGTGCCCGGCGCGACGGTGGAGCGCAGGATCAGCGACTGGCCGTCGCGCAGCACGGGCAGCAGGTCGTCCACCACCTGCTGGATCTGGGACATGTCGATCTCGATGTGCACGTGCGCCGGCGTGCCGAGCGTGAGCACGATGTGGTCCGCGGCCGCGGCGTCCTGCACCG
This sequence comes from Thermoleophilaceae bacterium, assembly GCA_013813135.1. GTDB lineage: Bacteria > Actinomycetota > Thermoleophilia > Solirubrobacterales > Thermoleophilaceae > JACVRW01. Next base: position 2,028 of record JACCSF010000278.1, read on the forward strand.
TGCGCGTCGTCTCCAGGCGACCCGATTCGAGCACCCGCTCGAGCAGCTCCTGCGTGCCGGTCTCGCGGTAGGGCATGCGGCCGGCGGCCACCTGCTCGAGCACCGCCGACTCGCGTTCCACGCCGATCACGTCGAGGCCGCGATCCGCGAACGAGAGTGCCAACGGCAGGCCAACCCGGCCCAGCCCGACGACGGCGACGTTCATGTCAGGCAGGTTACCCCGCCCTATCGCCGGCGCCGCTCGGCCAGGTACTGCCGGGCGAAGGCCGCCACGAAGCGCGGGTTGGTGGTCAGATAGCGGCCCAGCAGGCGCCTCGGCTCCTGCCAGGTGCGGTAGATCCACTCGAGCCCGCGCTCCTGCATCCAGGCCGGCGCCATCGAGACGCGCCCTGCGTGGAAGTCGAATGCCGCTCCCACGCCGCACATCACCGGCACGTCGAGCCGGGCGCGCATGCGCGCCATCCACTTCTCCTGCTTGGGCACTCCGATTCCGACCCAGAGCACGTCAGGGCGCGCCTCGTTGATCTGGCGGGCGATCGCCGACTCCTCGTCCTCCTCGAGCGGCCGGAAGGGCGGCGAGTAGCCGCCGACCACGCTGATGCCCGGATGGTTGCGGCGCAGCGACAGCGCCAGCTGCACCAGCGAGCCCTGGTCGCGCCCGCCGTAGAGCCAGATGCGGTGCCCCCGGGCGGCCGAATGCTGCGAGTAGCGCAGCATCAGCTCGGGTCCATAGACGCGGTCGCCGAGCCGCTCGCCGAGCAGGTTGGCGGCCCACACGACGGGCATGCCGTCGGGAACGACCATCGTGGAGCCGCGCAGCGCGGCCAGCATGGCCGGGTCGTCCTGGGCCACCATCAGGGCGTGGACCGGGGCGGCGCAGACGTAGCCGCGCTCGCGCCGGTCGATCAGCTGGTCCATGACCGCGATCGCGCGGTCGTAGTCCACCATCGCCACCGGCACGCCGAGGATCTCTCGGGTCGGGATATCTGCCGCCGCCGCGGGGGCGGAATGCGGCTCAGGCTGGCGGGAATGCATTCGAATCGGTGGGAGCGTAGCCATGCGGGCGGAGGATGCGCACGCCGGGTGCTGGCGTAAGGTCTAAACCCGTGCGTCGCGCCGGGGTTGCGCAGTCCGAGGAGGGTGCGCCGGGGCCCGGCGAGGCCCGCCTGCTTGCCTCTGGGGCGTTGCTCCAGCAGGTCGCCCAGGGCGCGGGCCTGCTCGTGCTGCTGACGATCGTGACGATCCTCGCGCGCCGCCTGTCGGTCGCCGAGCTGGGCGCGTACGGTCTGGTCGCCTCGCTGGCCGGCTACCTGCTGGTGCTGCGCAACAGCGTCGCAAGCTCGGCGGTGCGGGCAATGGCAGCCGTTGCCGGGGCCGAGCGGCGCCTCGTGTTCTCGGCCGCGGCGGCGCTGTACGCCGTGGCCGGGCTGGCGACCGGACTGCTGATCGCCGGCGCCGGAGTGCTGATCGCGGGGCTGATCCTGGAGGGCGGCCTGGCGAGCGATGCTCGCGTCGGCAGCCTCGGATTGGGTGCGCTGACGGCGGCCGGGGTGGCGGCCAGCGTCTGGCTCGACGCATTGCGCGCCGAGCGCCAGTTCGTACGCGCGGCGGGCACCGAGATCGCGGCCGTCCTGCTCTACCTGGTCTCGATGCTGGTGCTGATCTTCGCCGGTGCCGGCCTCGGCGCGCTGATCGCGGCCAGCGGGGCGCTGCCGCTCTACAGCGGCTCGCTCTCCGCGCTGGTGGCGCGCCGCGCCGGCCTTGGGCTGCGCCTCCAGCCGTCGGCGGCCACGCGGCCGCGCGTGATGGCGATCGTGCCGACGGCCGGGTGGCTGCTGGTGGTGGAGCTCTGCAACATGGCCATGTATGCCTTCAGCCGGGTGATCCTGGGCGCCTACCGCAGCCCCACCGCGGTCGGGCAGTTCGAGGGGCCGGTGCGCGCGCACAACCTGCTCTACGCCCTGGGCGGGGCCCTCGCCGTGCCGGTGGTGCCGAGCGCCTCGCGCTACGTGGCCACGGATGACGAGCGGCGCCTGCGCGACCTGGTCGTGCGCGGGACGCGCTACACGCTGGCGCTGTTCGTGCCGGTCTGCGTGACGCTGATCGTGCTCGCCGGCCCGATCCTCGAGGTGTGGCTCGGCGACCGTTACGGCGACGGCGACCTCGCGCTGGCGATCCTGGTCTCGTACTGGCTGCTCTACGGCGGGCTGGTGGTCACGCCCGGGTTCCTGGTCGGCGCCGGGCGGGCGCGGGAGGTGGCGCGCATCATGGTCTGCGTGGCGGGCGCGAACCTGGTCTTGTCACTCGTGCTGACACCGGAGCTCGGCCTCGAGGGGCCGGCGCTCGGGACGGCGGTGCCGTTCGTGCTGGCCTTCCCGTTCATGCTGCGGCTGGGGTTGCGGGCGTCGGGCGCCTCTCTCGCCGATCTGGCCCGCCGCGCCTGGGCGCCCAACTATCTTTTTGGCGCCGCCCTTGCGGCGTGCCTGCTCGCCGGCCGCGCGGTGCTGCCTATGGATCAAACCGCAGCGGTAATGGGACTGGCGGCCGGGGGCGTGCTGCTGTACTGGGGCGCCTTCTACGCGCTCGTCCTCGCGCCCGGTGAGCGCGAGCTGGCGCGGACGCTGCTCAACCGCCGAGGTTGAGCTCGCTCAGCAGCGGCGCCTCGCGGTCGCGCGCCGACACCTCGAACTCGAGGCCGGCGGGCCACTCGATGCCCACCCGCGGGTCGTCGAAGCGAAAGCCCGACTCGACCGCGGGGTCGTAGTAGGTGGAGACCTTGTAGACGACGTCGGCGAGCTCCGACGTCACGCAGAAGCCGTGCGCGAATCCGTTCGGCACGTAGAGCTGGTGGTGGGCCTCGTCATCGAGCGGGAACGCCTCCCAGCGCCCGAACGACGGCGAACCTGGCCTCATGTCCACGATCGCGTCGAGGATGGCGCCGCGCGCGCAGCGCACCAGCTTGGCCTGGCCGGGCTGGAAGTGCATGCCGCGCAGCACGCCGAGCCGCGAGCGCGAGTGGTTGTCCTGGACGAACTCCTCGTGCACGCCCAGCTCGGCGAAGGCTCCCTTGCGATAGGTCTCGAAAAAGAAGCCGCGCGCGTCGCCGTGCACAGCCGGCTCGATCAGAACGGGACCCTCCAGGCGTGTCTCGAGGCGGCGCACGGGGCGCGCAAGCCTAGTCGCCGCGGGCGAGCGGGGCGTCAGTCCAGCCCGGGCTCGGCCCGGTCCGCGATCAGCCGGGCCAGCGCGAACGAGGAGGTGGCCGCGGGCGAGGGCGCGTTGCGGACGTGCAGGGCGCGTTCGGTCTCCGAGACCACGAAGTCGTCCACCAGCTTGCCGTCGCGTCCGAGCGCCTGGGCGCGCTTGCCGGCGAAGCCCCCGTCGAAGTCGCCGGGGCCGATCTCCGGCACGTAGTCGGCCGCGGCGCGCGCAAGCGCCCGGCGGTTGAGCGCGTGGCGGATCTCCGTGATGCCGGTGCGCCACCACTTCAGCGCCATCCGGCTCGTGCCCGGCCAGAGCAGGTCGCCCGGCGACCGCGGCGCCAACAGGGCGGTCGGGCCGAGCGACACGTGGCCGTCGATGTGGCGGCTGAGGTGGACCCCCAGGAACGGCAGGGACGGGTCGGGGACCGGGTAGATCAGCGAGCGCACCAGGTCGCTGCGCTCGCGCCGCAGGTACAGGTAGGCGCCGCGGAAGGGCACGATGCGCGGGTCGGGCGAGGCCCCGGCCGCCACGGCGAGCTTGTCGGAACCGACACCGGCGCAGAACACGGCGAAGCGGGCGCACGTCTCACCGCCCCCGTGCGCCAGCCCTATCCGACCCGGCCGGGACTGCACGCCCTCGATGCCGCAGTTCAAGACCACCGGCGTACCCGCGGCCTCCAGCTCCCCGGCCAGCGCCCGCGCCACGTCCGCGAAGTCGACGATGCCGGTGGCCGGCGAGTGCAGCGCGGCCACGCCGCGGCAGTGCGGCTCCACCTCGCCCAGCTCGGCCGCCGACAGGCGGCGCAGCCCGGGGACCTCGTTCTCGCGGCCGCGCCGCTCCAGCTCGTCGAGGCGGCCCAGCTCGCTCTCGTCACGCGCGACGATCACCTTGCCGCAGCGCTGATGGCGAATGCCCTCGCGCTCGCAGAACTCGTACATCTCGCGGGCCCCCTCAACGCACAGGCGCGCCTTCAGCGAGCCTGGGACGTAGTAGATGCCGGCGTGGATCACGCCGCTGTTGGCCCCGGTCTGCCCGCCCGCCACCGCCGGGCCGCGCTCGAGCACGACGGCCTTCAGGTCGGGCCGGCGGCGGGTCAGCTCACGGGCGACGGCCAGGCCGAGGATCCCGCCCCCGACGACGGCCAGGTCGCACTCCTGGGGCGCCGGCGCCATCTCAGCTCACGCCCTGGGCTGCCCAGCTATCGACATTGCGGTCGTGGATGTCCCTGAGGGCATCCTCGATCCCGAAGGTCAGGCGCCAGCTGGGATAGTCCCGGCGAAAGGCCTCGAGGTCGCTGATCCACCAACGGTGGTCGCCGATTCGAGCTTCGCCGGAGATCGTGTAGTCGAGCGCCCGGCCGGCGATCTGCTCACAGAGCTCGATCGCCTCGAGCATGGACACGTTGCTGTCGCGGCCACCGCCGAGGTTGTAGACCGCCGCCCGTCGGGGAGCCGCGTGGAAGGCGGCGAACGCTGTGACGACATCCGAGGCGTGGATGTTGTCGCGCACCTGCTTGCCGCCGTAGCCGAACACCGTGTAGCGGTCGCCGGTGACAGCGCACCGCATCAGGTAGGCGAGAAAGCCGTGGAGCTTGGCGCCGGCGTGCTGGGGGCCGGTCAGGCAGCCGCCCCTGAAGCAGGCCGTCGGCATGTCGAAGTAGCGCCCGTACTCCTGAACCAGCAGGTCGGCCGCGGTCTTGGACACCCCGAACAGCGAATGGGTGGACAGGTCGATCGACATCTCGAGGTCGATCCCCGCGTACCAGCGGTGGTCTTCGGGCAGTTCCAGGCGGGTCGCGTGCTCTTCCAGAGGCAGGAGGTTGGGCCGATCCCCGTAGACCTTGTTCGTCGAGGTAAAGATGAAACTGGCGTCCGGGGTGCGCCGGCGCGCGGCCTCGAGCAGGTTGAGCGTCCCGTTGGCGTTGACCGTGAAGTCAGTCTGCGGGTCGGACGCCGCCCAGTCATGTGACGGCTGAGCTGCGGTGTGGACGATCAGCTCGGTGGCTGTGGCATGCCGCGCCACGAGACTCTCGACGCCCTCTCGGTCGCGGATGTCCAGGTCGTGCGGGTGGAATGCGTCCAGCTCTTCCGTCAGCCTCGCCGTGACAGCGCGGGTGGACGACTCGGGGCCGAAGAAGGTTGCTCGCATGTCGTTGTCGAGACCGATGACGTCAAAGCCCTGCTCGACGAAGTAGCGGACCGATTCGGAGCCGATCAGGCCGCCCGAACCGGTGACGATGGCCGTTGGCATCGCTTTGAAGGAAACCCGGTCAGCCCGCCTGCTTTTGGGGCACGCCGCGCGCCAGCAGGTCCAGATCGGAGTCGACCATCAGCTTCACCATGTCCTCGAAAGTCGTGCGCGGGTTCCATCCGAGCTTCGCGCGCGCCTTGCTGGGGTCGCCGATCAGGTGCTCGACCTCGGCCGGCCGCAGGTACTTGGGGTCGATGCGCACGTGGTCCTCGGGGTCGAGGCCGACGTGCGCAAACGCCACGTCGACCAGCTCGCGCACCGAGTGGGCCTCGCCGGTCGCGATCACGTAGTCGTCCGGCTCGTCCTCCTGGAGCATCATCCACATCGCCTCTACGTAGTCCTTGGCGTAGCCCCAGTCGCGCTCGGCGTCCAGGTTGCCGAGCGCCACCTCGGTCTGAAGCCCGAGCTTGATCGCCGCCGCTGCGTGGGTCACCTTCCGCGTGACGAACTCCAGGCCGCGGCGCTCGCTCTCGTGGTTGAAGAGGATTCCGCACGCCGCGTGCAGGTCGTAGGACTCGCGGTAGTTGACCGTGATGAAGTGGGCGTAGCACTTGGCCACTCCGTACGGCGAGCGCGGGTAGAAGGGGGTCGTCTCGCGCTGGGGCACCTCGAGCACCTGTCCGAACATCTCCGAGCTCGACGCCTGGTAGAAGCGCGCCTGAGGGCTCACCTCGCGCATCGCCTCGAGGATGCGCGTGACGCCTACGGCGGTGAACTCCGCGGTCAGCACGGGCTGCGACCACGAAGCGGCCACGAAAGACATCGCGGCAAGGTTGTAGATCTCCTCCGCCTCGCACTCGCGCATGACGTCGACCAGCGAGCGCTGGTCCAGCAGGTCACCCGTGTGGAGGGTGATCGCGTCGCGGATGCCTTCCAGGCGCTGGAAGGTCTCGGTCGAGGCGCGGCGGACCATGCCGTGCACCTCGTAGCCCTTGTCGAGCAGCAACTCGGCCAGGTAGGAACCGTCCTGCCCGGTGATGCCGGTGATGAGGGCACGCCCGGTCGCCATTGGGACGGCAGGCTAGCCATACCATCCGGCGCATGTCGAACAACCCCCACTTGGGGGCGTCGCCGGGGAGTGACCTCCTTGACACCCCCGACGCCGGACCGGTGGCGGTCCGCGGCGGGACGGTGCGCGTGGCGGGCTACGCCGTCGGCGTCCTCCTCACCGTGGGGTCGGCGGCGCTCCTGTTCAGGCATCTGGGCGTCGTGGACACCGGTCGTTACCTCACGGTGCTCGCCCTGACCTCGATCGTCGCCGGGATCACCGACGTGGGGCTCACGACGATCGGGCTGCGCGAGCTCGCCGTCCGGGACGAGAGCGAAAAGCGCCTGCTGATACGCGACCTGCTTGGCCTCCGGCTTGTTCTCTCGGTGGTCGGGGTGGCGGTCGCCGGAGCGTTCGCGCTGGCCGTCGGATACGACGCCCAGATGGTGACCGGCACGTTGCTGGCGGGGGTCGGCGTCGTCGCCGTCGCGCTTCAGGCAACGCTCAGCGTGGCGCTCATGGTCGAGCTCCGGCTGGGCTGGGTCGCGATCCTCGACCTCATCAGGCAGGCGCTCCTCGTGGCGGGGATTCTCGCTCTTGTCGCAGCGGGAGCGGGCATCCTCCCGTTCCTCGCGCTCCAGGGACCGACGGCGGTCGCCGCCCTGGCACTGACCGCGTGGCTCGTGCACCTGAGCGTGCCCCTGACGCCGGCGTTTCATCCGGATCGTTGGCGCGCGCTCCTGCGCGAGGTGCTGCCGTTCGCCGCGGCCACCATCGTGGCGGCCGTCTACTTCCGCGCCGCGCTGATCGTGCTGGGACTCGTGTCGACCGACGTCCAGACCGGCTACTTCGGAGCGGCCTTCCGGATCTCGGAGGTCCTGCTCATGGTCCCCAACATAGTGGTCGGAGCCGCCTTCCCGATCTTCGCGCGGGCCGCCCGCGACGACCACGACCGGCTCGGATACGGAGTCGATCGGGTCTTCCAGGCGTCGCTGGTGCTCGGCGGCATGGTGCTCGTGGCGCTGACCCTGGGGGCCCCGTTCGCGATCGAGGTGGTGGCGGGATCCCAGTTCGAGCCGTCGGAGGACGTGCTGCGGATCCAGGCAGTCGCGCTCATGGCGAGCTTCGTGACCACCACTCTCTTCTACGCCCTGCTCAGCCTGCGCATGCACCGCTCGATCCTGGCCGTGGTCGTGGTCTTGCTGGCGGCGAACGTGACGCTGGCGTGGATCCTGGGCGCGGCGCACGGCGCTACCGGTGCCGCGTACGCGACTCTGGCATCCGAGGTGGTCGGCCTCGTGGCTGCGTGGGTGATCCTGCGGCGCTCGCACCCCGGCGTGGCGCCGAGACTGTCCATGGTGCCCCGAGTCGCCCTGGCGGTCGCGGCGGGCGGGCTCGTTGCACTCGTCCCAGGCCTGCCATCCGTCGTGGCGGCGGTGATCGGCACAGCCGTCTACTCGGTCGCCGTCCTGGTGCTGCGAGCGGTGCCCGAGGAGCTGCTCCAAGCCCTGGGGCGGCGCGCGGAGGCACCGGCGTAGAACGCGGCCGTCTACCTCCAGGCCCACACGACGCCGAGCCCGCTCGGCATGCGGTAGACCGATTGGACTTTGTAGCCGGCCCCGCCCAGGAGCCGCTCAGCCTCCGCGTGCGGGTCCGCGGTGGGGCACCCGCCTGGGTGGTACTCCAGCACCACCGCCGGCGCAGCACCGAAGCGGGGGTCGCCGAGAAGCTCCCACTCGCTGCCCTCGATGTCGATCTTGACGAGATCCGAGGCCTCCATCAGCGGAAGCACGTCGCGGGCCGCTACGGCCGCGCCCGCTCCCTCCGGTACGACATGGGCGGAGTCGTCCCCGGTCGCGAGAAAAGGGCGCACGCCGTCCCGCGACGCGGCGCAGGCCTCCACCAGCTCCCAACCGGGCGGAGTGCCGTTCAGCTCCATGCAGCGCCGATGGGCCGCGGCGTTGCGGGGGTCCGGCTCGAAGGCCACGATCTCGGCGCCGGGGTGACGGGCGCAGACCATGGCGCCGAACATCCCCACATTCGCCCCCAGGTCGAGCACACGGGGCGGCCGGCCGAGCGAGCTCAGCCGCATCGCCACCGCCGGCGGGGCGTCGTAGGAGCGTAGATGGAAGACCTCGTTGAGGGTCCATACGTCGGTGCTGTTGTGGCGGACGACGACACGGGCGCCGAGCCCGCGGACGCGGTAGGCGGCCATGCGCCGCGCGCCACCGAGCTCGCGCAGGCCGAACCTCAGCGAAGCGTCGACCAGCCGTGCCAGGGTGCGCGTGGACGCCAGCCGGGCGACCCACCGCCACGCGAGGACGCGCCGGATGGGAGCGATGTCGCGCAGGCCGCCGCTGTCACTCACGTCGATGAGGGCGAAGCGGCTTCGACCGGTGCCGCCGCCGAGCGAGCCGCCCTGACCCCGGGCGGAGGCAGCCGATGCCCCACGTCCTCGAGTCGAAGCGGTCCCTTCATGCGGATGTCGTGGTCCAGCCGGTACACCGAGCGCGGGACCGGGTCACGGTACGCGCGCTGGCGCCAGGCATCACGCATCCCGAGCCACATCCCACGCGCGGTGGCGACCGGTTCGCGCAGGCGGAACGCCAGCAGCGTGGAGTGCAGCGCCACCTTTGCGACCCGCACCGGGAGATAGGGCAGCGGGACGTTGTAGGCGCCGTGCAGCAGGTGATTGCGAGTGCTCTGGGTGACCAGGCGAGGAAAATCCCTCTTCTCGGACATCAGGTGACGCAATGGGTCGGCTCGGCCGATGCGGGTGACGTAGCCGGCGGCCAGCATGCGCAGGCAGAAGTCGGGCTCCTCCGCCTGGTGGATGAGAGCCGACCGATAGCCGCCGACCGCGAGGAACACGTCGCGCCTGACCGCATGGGCGGTGCCCACGTAGCTCGAGGTCAGCCAGCGCCCGGGACCCTCGGGTGCCTGCTGGAGCCGCAACTCGCCGGTCGGTCGGACGTCGATGAAGGGCATGGCGACCGCGCCGATACGTGGATCGTCGAAGTCGGCCAGCGTCTGCTCGAGCGTCCGCGGCGACGGCAGGACCGCGTCGTCGTCGACCGAGACGATGACCGGCGCTCGGGCGAGCTGCGCCGCGCGCGTGCGCTGGACGATGTAGCCCAGGGGCGACTCGCTGCGCTCGAGCCGCACCTGCGGGAAGCGGGTGCGGACCAACTCCGGCGTGCCGTCGGTCGAGCCGTCGTCGACGACCAGGATCTCGGCGTCGGCGGTCTGGTCCACCAGCGTGGGCAGCAGCCGAGCGAGCTCGTCGCATCGGTTCCGGGT
>JACCSF010000038.1 GCA_013813135.1 Thermoleophilaceae bacterium
CCCGCGGCCTCGGCTTCGACGGCAAGTGGGCAATCCACCCCGCGCAGATCCCTGCGCTGCTCGATGCCTTCACCCCGACCGCCGAGGAGCTGGCCGAAGCGCGGGCCACGCTCGACGCGCTCGCAGAAGCCGCGGCGACCGGCGCCGGTGCGGTCGCGGTCGGCGACCGGATGCTCGACGAGGCGCTGGCGCTGTTTGCGCGCCGGGTGATCGTGCGGGCCGGCGAGCGCCCATGAACCTGGCATCGATCTCTTCGCCCGCGCCTCCGTGGTTCGAGGACCTGGAGGTCGGCAGGTTCTTCGGGTCAGCGCCGGCCGTGACCCTCACCGAGGGGCACGCGGCGCTGCACCAGGCGCTTGCCGGCGACCGGCTGCGGCTCGCGCTGGACCGCATGCTCGCGGACGCTGTCCTCGGCCCGGGGCCGCCCGCCGCGCACCCTGCGCTGGTGTGGGACACCGCGATCGGCCAGTCCACCGTCGCGACAGGTAGGGTCGTGGCCAACCTGTTCTACCGCGGGCTGCTCCTGCACAGGACGCCGCGGCTCGGCGACACGCTGCGCACCGTCACCGAGGTGGTCGCGCGGCGCGAGAACCGCGTCAGGGAGGGGCGCCGTGCGACCGGGCTCGTCGTGCTGCGCATCCGGACGGTCGACCAGGAGGAGCGGCCCGTGCTGGACTTCTCGCGCTGCGCGATGCTCCCGCTCCGCGACGCGCCGGCGGGGGTGCAGGGCGACATCGGGGAGGGCGCCGCAGACCTCGAGCCTGAGCCGCTTCACACCGCCGCGGCCGCGCTCGACCTCGATCGCTACCGCGCCGGCGTGCCCGGGCCGCACTTCGCCGACGTGCCGGACGGCTGGGAGTGGGAGGTCGAGGGCGGCGACGTCGTCGACGGGGCCCCCGCGCTCGCACGGCTGACCCTCAACGTCGCGATGGCGCACCTCGACGCGGGGTCAGGGGACCACGGGCGCCGGCTCGTGTACGGCGGCCACACGATCGCGCTGGCCGCCGCGCAGGCGACGCGGGCGCTACCCGCCCTCGTGACCATCCTCGGCTGGCACGCCGCCGACAACTCCGCGCCGGTGTTCGAGGGCGACACGCTGCGCTCGCGCATCGAGGTCGAGCGGCGCGAGGCGCTGCCCGGGGGCGGCGGCCTGGTGCACCTGCGCTCTCAGGCCACCACGTCGCGCGCTGCCGGCGGGGACGACGAGAAGGTGCTCGACTGGCGTTACGTAGGGGTACTCGCGTGAGCACCGCCGGCCAGCCGCTCGCCGACCTGCGCGTGATCGAGGGCTCGGCCGTCGTCGCCGCGCCGCTCGGGGGGATGACGCTCGCCCAGCTCGGAGCCGACGTCATCCGCTTCGACCAGATCGGCGGCGGCCTGGACGTCAGCCGCTGGCCGCTCGCGCCCTCCGGGCGATCGCTGTTCTGGGCCGGCCTGAACAAGGGGAAGCGGTCGATCCAGGTCGACCTTCGCGCGCCCGAGGGCCGCGAGCTCGTCGGCGCCCTCGTCGGCGCGCCGGGGGAGGGCGCGGGGATTTTCCTCACGAACTTCCCGGCCCGCGGCTGGCTCGCCTACGAGGCGCTGCGCGAGCGCCGCACGGATCTGATCATGTGCGCGCTCGCCGGCAACCCGGACGGCACGTCGGAAGTCGACTACACGGTCAACCCGGCGACGGGCTTCCCCTGGGCGACCGGGCCGCGCGACCTCGCCGGCCCGCTCAACTCGGTGCTGCCCGCCTGGGACGCCATCATGGGCGGCCTCGCCGCGACGGGGATCCTCGCCGCCGAGCGCCACCGCACGCGCAAGGGCGAGGGCCAGCTCATCCGGCTCGCGCTCTCCGACGTCGCCTTTGCGATGGTCGGCAACCTGGGGCGCATCGCCGAGGCGGAGCTGGGCGGCGAGGACGCCGAGCGCGACGGCAACTACCTCTACGGCGCGTTCGGCCACGACTTCGGCACCAGCGACGGCCGGCGCGTGATGGTCGTCGCGCTCACCGGCCGCCAGTGGCGCGCGCTCGTCGAGGTGACCGGGACCGAGGAGACCTTCCAGGGCCTCGCGGGAGTGATGGGGCACGACCTCTCCTCCGAGGACGGCCGCTTCGGCGCGCGCGACCTCATCGCCGCCGTGCTGCGGCCCTGGTTCGAGGCGCGAACGCTCGAGGGGGTCCGCGCGGCGTTCGCCGACACGGGCGTCTCGTGGGGTCCGTACCAGACGTTCCGCCAGCTTGTGGAGGAGGACCCGCGCTGCTCGGAGAACAACCCGCTGTTCTCCACGCTCGAGCAGCCCGGCATCGGGTCCTACCTCGTTCCCGCCTCCCCGCTGGACCTCACGGCAGCGGGCCGCCTGCCGGCACGACGCGCACCGTCGCTGGGCGAGCACACAGAGGAGATCCTCGCCGACGTGCTCGGACTCGGTCCGGCTGAGATCGGCCGGCTGTTCGACGCGGGCACCGTCGGCGGCGCGGCGGTGACCGCCTGAACGGGGGCGGGGCGCCGGGGCGCCCCCGCCGCTGCCGGCGCGCATGGAGAGCACGGGGCGAGCCGGCCGAGTGCGCCTCAGTTTGCGCCTCTGGCGCTCGAGTGGGCCGGGGCGCTTAGGTTTCCGACGATGACGCTGGCGCGAGACTTGGGCGGCGTCCGTAATGGCGCCGAGGCGCCTCTGATCCGATCGTTCGGCAGGAGCGCGCTGCGGGCGGTGGTCTGCGTTGGCGGCGTGGTCGCGACCGTGGGCGGCCTGCACACCGTGATCGCGGGCGCCAAGTCGCTCCCGGCCCAGCAACTCGCGAACTCCTCGGTGGAGAGCGAGCTGCGCTTCTACGCGGCGTTCTACTTCGCCTACGGCTGGGTCGCCGTCGGGCGACCGCACGAGCTGCAACGCGGACTGCTGGCCATCGAGCTCGCGGCGCCGCCGCTGATCGTCGCCTGGCAGGCACGATTCGCCGCGCCCGGCTGACAACGCTCCCCATTTCTTTGGCCCCCCGGCGAGGGGACGCCAGCCGTACGCGCTCCCCTCTACGGCCCAGGGGCGCTCACGTCACGCGCACCTCTCTTGCCCCTTCGGGGTCCAGGAGGCCCCAACCCGGCCGAAGCCCAAGGGCCGAGGCGACAAGAGCTTGACATCAGACGCAACTGTCTGATTTACTAATGCAGACACCACCGTCTGAGTTATCGAAAGTGAGTCACGATGCGCCGCCACAGCCCCAAGCCGTCCACGAGCAGCACTCTCTCCCACCCAGCCCTCCTGGGTGTGCTGTTGGTGGCGCAGTTGATGGTCATCCTCGACATCTCGGCCGTGAACCTGGCCCTGCCCGACATGGCGAGGGAGCTCGGCATCGGCGGTGCAGACATCACGTGGACGATCACGAGCTACTCGCTGATCTTCGGCAGCCTGCTGCTGCTGGGAGGGCGTGCCGCCGACCTGCTCGGGCGCCGGCGGGTCTTCCTGACCGGGCTGACGGTCTTCACCGCGGCATCGCTGGCCTCGGCGCTTGCCGGTAGCGCCGGCACGCTGTTCGCCGCTCGCGCGGGTCAGGGGCTGGGCGCCGCGCTGCTGTCGCCCGCAGCGCTGTCCATCATCACGACTGTGTTCAAGGGTCCGGAGCGCACCAAGGCGCTCGGCGCGTGGGGCGCCGTCGGCGGCGCCGGCGCCGCTATCGGCGTGCTAATGGGCGGCGCGCTGACCGAACTCGACTGGCGCGCGATCTTCATCATCAACCTGCCGGTCGGCCTCGTGCTCGCCGTCGCTGCGCTGAGGGTCGTGCCGACCGATTCGGCACGGCCGCGCTGGCGCGGCCTTGACCTCCGCGGCGCGCTGCTGGCGACCGTCAGCCTCGCCGGGCTGGTGTACGCCATCTCGCAGGCCGACAGCGCGGGCTGGACCTCGCCGCAGACACTCGGCATCGGAGCAGCGGCGCTGCTCGGCTTGGCCGGGTTCGCCGCCCTCGAAGCGCGTACCGCCCAGCCTTTGCTGCGGGTTCAGCGGCTAGCCGACCGTGCCGTGGGAGGCGGGTTCGTGCTGATGCTGGCCGCCTCGGCGGTCCTGTTCGGCACCTTCCTGCTGTCGTCGCTGTACATGCAGAACGTGCTCGGCACAGGCCCTCTGGGGACCGGCCTCGCGTTCCTGCCGCTGGCCGTGGCCGCCGGCGCGGGTGCCCATGTCGGCAGCCACCTGGTGAGTCGCGGCGGTGTGCGCGCCCCGATGGCCGGCGCGTTCGCAGTCACGGCATCCGGGCTGCTGCTGCTCGCCGGCGTCGGCGCGAACGGCAGCTACCTGACCGACGTGCTGCCCGGCATGCTGATCGCCGGCCTGGGTCTCGGAGTCGTGCTGGTGAGCGTCGCGGTCGCGCTTCTCACCGGTGCGCGCGACGAAGAGACCGGAATGCTGTCGGGCCTGAACACGACGGGCCACGAGATCGGTGGCTCGCTCGGCGTCGCGGTGCTGGTGACCATCGCCACCGCTGCGATCGGAGACGCGCCCGGGCCAGGCGCTACGGCTCAGTTCGCCGGCGGGATCAGCGACGCCTTCCTGGCGGCTGGCGGGCTCGCGGTCGTCGCCAGCCTGGTCGCGTTGATCGTGTTGCCCTCCGCACGGAGCTTCCTGCCCAAGCTGCGCTTGGCGCCGAGCTCGATGCCGATTCACTGAGATGCCCCGGATGGCATCGACCCCCAAGCCCCCGCCCCGCATAGAACGCCGTCGACGTGCCGACGCAGAGCGCAGTGTGGCTCGCATCCTGGACGCGGCCGTCGACGCTCTGGCGAGCGATCCCGAGGCCAGCATGGCCGAGATCGCCCGCCGAGCGGGCGTCGTGCGAGCCACCGTTTACGTCCACTTCCCCACACGAGAGGCCCTGATCGCCGCGGTCACCGAGCGCGCGATGTCCGAAGTCGGGCAGGTAATCGAAGCCGCGGAGCCGGAGCGGGGCGACCCCGCCGATGCCTTGCGCCGGGTCGTGACGGAAGCATGGCGCACCCTCGGGCGCTACCACGCCCTCATCGAGATCAACACCCGGCTGCCGGAGGCCGAACTGCGCCACCGACACCACTCGGTGCTCGCGACCCTCGAGCCAATGATCGAACGCGGCCAGCGCGCAGGCACCTTCCGGGCAGACGTCCCCGCTGCATGGCATCTCTCGATGCTCATGGCGCTCATCCACGCCGCAAGCGCCGAGCTACGGGCCGGACGGCTGCCGGCGGAACAGATCCAATCCGCTCTGCTCGCGACCGTCCTGGGCGCCATGAGGCCAACGCCTACCGAGTGAGCCTGGACGAAACGGGTCAGACTAGGGTGCCGTTGCCGGCATCAGGCGCCATCGCGTTTTGGGGCCGCCGCCGGCGCGGACGGCAAGGCCCAACGGTGGCGCGATCTAGGGTGGTGTCGCGCCCCTGACGCTGCCGCCCGCGTCCAGGTGCCCGACGCTCTCCACGCCCGAATAGAGAACCGCGGTCATCTCGGACTCGAGCGCCTCGCCAGGCCGGCGCTGGTGGACGCCCGCCGGGCCGGCTACACGCAAGGCGCTCTACGACGAGCCGGCGATCGCGAAGAAGCTGCCGGCGATCCGGCTTGGCAAGGAGGCGGTCGAGCAGACCACGACGCCGCCCGTGTCCCCGTTCTACTCAGACCTGTCCGCCGCAATGGCCAAGCAGTTCAACGCAAACGTCCTCGGTAGCGCACCCTCCGAGCGGGTAGCCGAAGATCTGCAGCAAGAGCTCACGTCCATCATCGAAAGCGGTGCCTGAGCGGCCACGCACCAGCTGGAGCGACTCGCCGCTATCGCTCCGGATGACTCCCGCGCAACATCTGTTGGCTCAGAAGCACCTCACCCAATATCGTTTGCCTGGATGGAACAGCGGGGTGATACCAAGGTGCGCCGCGCCGGGGCGGACACCAGCCTCGGGCGAGGCCTCGACATCCTGATCGCACTCGGTAGCGAGGACGCCACCAAGAACGGGGGGCTTGGCGTCATGCGCATCGCGGAACGAGTCGGACGCGAGAAGAGCCAGGTATCGCGGGCCCTCAAGACCCTGGCTCACTACGGCCTGGTCGATCGCGACGCCGAAAGCCTCGACTACCGGCTGGGGTGGCGATTCTTCACGCTGGCGGCGCATGCCGGACATCAGCGCCTGCTCGAGGAGGCGCCGCTGATCTGTCGGGAGCTCGTGGCGCGGCTAGGCGAGACGGCGCATCTGTCGGTGCGCGACGGAGCCGAGGTGCTGACCCTCGTGTCCGAGCTGTCGCCGAGCGCGTTGCACGTGAGCGACTGGAGCGGCCGTCGTACCCCTGCCCATTGCACTGCGTCCGGTCGGGCGCTGCTGTTCGACCACAGCGAAGTGCTCGTCGACGAAATGTTTCCCATGGCCAGTCTGCCGATCTGCGGACCCCATTCTCCAAGCACCGTCGCAGAGTTGTGGCGTCGCCTGGTCACGGCGCGGCAAGCAGGTTTTGCAGTGTCCGACGAGGAGTTTGAGTCAGGTCTCGTCAGCGCGGCGGCGCCCGTTCGTGACTTCCGGGGCCAGATCGTTGCGGCTCTCAACGTCTCGGGTCCGAAGTTTCGGTCCGGTTCAGACCTGGAGACTCGCGGTGCGGTGGTCAGAAACGCCGCCGATGAGCTGTCCCGGCGCCTCGGCTGGACGCCCGAGAATATGACCCAAGAGGGAGAGGATGACTGATCAGATGGAGCGCAAGAGGCCTGACAAAGACGCCCAGAGCGGCTCCGGGCTGCTCGACCGGCTCGAGCGCGGGCCGGTGATCTGCGCTGAGGGCTACCTGTTCGAGCTCGAGCGGCGCGGCTATCTCCAGGCGGGCGGGTTCGTTCCTGAGGTCCTGCTTGACAATCCCGAGAAGGTGACCGAGCTGCACCGGGAATTCGTCCACGCCGGTTCGGATGTCGTCGAGGCCTTCACCTACTACGCGCACCGGGAGAAGCTGCGCCTGATCGGCAAGGAAGAGCTGCTCGAGCAGATCAACCGCCAGGCCCTCGAGCTCGCTCGAGAAGTAGCGCGCGAGAGCGGCACCCTCTTTGCCGGGGACGTCTGCAACACGAACGTCTACACCGGTGAAGGGTCGGGCGACACCGTCCGGGCCATGTTCGAAGAGCAGGTCGGCTGGGCGGTCGATGCCGGCGTCGACTTCGTCATCGGCGAGACTTTCTCGTGGGGCGGCGAGGCGATCGTGGCGACCCAGGTGATCAAGGATGCGGGCCTTCCGGCTGTCGTGACCCTGGCGATGCACCGGCATCCCCAGACGCGCGAGGGCTGGTCCGCTGAGGAGACGTGTCAGCGGCTCAAGGACGCCGGCGCCGACGTGGTCGGTCTCAACTGCAGCCGGGGACCGAAGACGATGATGCCGCTGCTCGAGCGCCTTCGCAAGGCGGTGCCGGGGCACCTGGCGGCGCTACCTGTGCCCTATCGCACCCACGACGACGAGGCGAGCTTCCAGTCCCTGACCGACCCCGACACCGATTCGCTCCCCGACGACAGGCCGTTTCCCACGGCGCTCGATCCCTTCACCTGCAGCCGGTACGAGATCGCTGACTTCGCCCGGGCCGCCGACGAGCTTGGTGTGCGCTACCTCGGGGTTTGCTGCGGCGCCGCCCCCCATCACATTCGCAGCATGGCCGAGGCGCTGGGCAGGACGCCGCCGGCGAGCCGCTATTCGGCCGATATGTCGAAGCACGCCTACTTCGGCACGGACGCCACGCTCAAGGAGGAGTATCGCGCCTACGCGGAAGAGCTTTGACGCCGCCGTGACCCCCGCCACGGATATCACCGACGGACGGCCGCGCGACCCGACCGTGCGCGTAACGCTCGCGCAGATCGACTGCGCGCTGGGGGACATCGCCGAGAACATGCGGCGAGTCCGTGAGGCGCTGCGAGAAGCCGCAGCCGAGGCCGCCGACCTCGTCGTCTTTCCCGAGCTGACGCTCACCGGCTACTCGCTCGGACAGGTTCAAGAAGACGTCTCGAGGGCGGTGAACGATGAGGAGATAGTCGAGCTCGCAAGAGAGACCTCCGACATGGGCTGCGTGGTCGGCTTCGCTGAGGCGGGACGGGTGCACACCTACAACAGCGTCGTGTACCTCGAGGGAGGTCAGGTCCGCCACGTGCATCGCAAGCTCTACCTTCCGACCTACGACATCTGGGAGGAGCGCAAGCACTTCACGCCGGGCGATGCCATGCGCGCTTTCGACACTCCCAGCGGACCGATGGCCGTTCTCCTTTGCAGCGACGCCTGGCAGCCGGCCCTCGCCGTGCTGGCCGTTCAGGACGGCGCGCGGGTGCTGATCGTGCCCGCCAACAGCACCGGGAGACGGTCCAACATCGAGTCCGAGTGGCATGACATCAACCGTTTCTATGCGCGCATGCTCGAGTGCTACGTGGTGTTCGTGAACCGCGTCGGCGAGGAGGGACCGCTTCCCTTCTGGGGAGGCTCGCACGTCTACGATCCGTGGGGCGAGCTGGTGGCCGAGGCCCCCCTCGACGAGCCGGCGCTCGTCACCGTCGAGCTCGACCTCGCGAACGTTCGCCGGCGCCGGCGCGAGATGCCGCTCGTCAAGGAGGCGCGGCTGGGTCTGCTCAACCGCGAGTTGGAGCGCCTCGTCGCCGAGGGTGGAGACCTGTAGCTCCCGAACCTGGCGAAGGCGTGCGGGACTTCCTCCTAAGCGATGAGGATCGAGCGTTTCGAAGCGAGGTCAGGGACTTCCTGGCCCGTGAGCTCGTCCCGCGCGCCCCGGCTATCGAGATCGAAGAGGATTGGGAGGCGGTCAGGGCGGCGGTGCGCGCTCTGGGCGAGAGCGGTTACCTGACGCTGATGTTCCCCGACCTGTACCGGGGAGACCTCAGCAAACCGGGCCTGACCCACGCCGCCCTCCTCTCGGAAGAGGCGGCCTCGGTCAACTACGCGTTCGAGACCACGATCGCCACCGCGCTCAGCTGCGCCTTTCCGCTGTACCGCGAGGCCGTGCCCGCGTTGCGAGAGCGCTATCTGGCCCCCATCGTGGAGGGGCGCGAGATCGGGGCGATCTGCGTCACCGAGCCCGAGGCGGGCTCCGACACATCCGCCATGAGCACGCGCATCGAGTATGACGCGGAGCGCGACGAGTGGTCGATCAACGGGTTCAAGCGCTACATCTCGAACGCCTCTGTAGCCGACGTCTACATCGTCTACGGGATCAGCGATCCGGACGTGCCGGCCCAGCGGGGGATGAGCGCCGTGGCCGTGCCGGCGGGAACTCCGGGACTCGGCTTTCCGCGCCCGTACCACCTGATTGGCCGGCGTGGCTGCAAGGTGGGGGAGGTCGAGTTTCGCGATTGCCGGGTCCCGGGCGACCATCTGCTTGGCGAGCGGGACAAGGGGTTTCGCATCATGCTCGGCATGTTCAACTTCGAGCGCGTGATCCTCGGCGGGGCCGGTCTCGGCGTGGCGCGCAGCGCGTTCGAGCTCGCCCGCCGGCATGCCCAGCGGCGCGTCGCGTACGGGAGGAAGCTCGGCTCCAAGCAGCTCATCTGGGACAAGATCGTCGAAATGAGCTGGCGCATCGACGCCGCCGAGTTGCTGACGTATCGGGCCGCCAAGCTCTTCGATGCCGGCACCCTGACGGCCAAGGACCTGGTCAAGCCGGCCTCCATGGCCAAGCTGGTGGCTACGCACACCGCCAATGTCTGCGCCGACCAGACCGTGCAGATCCTCGGCGGCGACGGCCTCGCCAAGGAGTTCGGGCGCGCGGAGCAGATCTACCGTGACGCTCGCGCGCTGACGATCGTCGGCGGCACCAGCGAGATGATGCGGTATCTCATCGCCTCGGCCGACCTGCCCGAGCTGAAGCCCGACCTGTGATGTCCATGGCGGCGGGCCACCATACGACAAGTCGCCTGACCATTGCGTCGATGCTGCTGCGAGCGGTCGAGCGCCACCCCGACCGGGAAGCCATCGTCTACGGCGGACGCCGCTGCACCTACGCGGAATGGAACGCCCGCGTGAACCGCACCGCGCACGCCCTCGCCGAGCTCGGCGTGCGTCCCTATGACCGTGTGGCGCTGCTGATGCACGCCAACGAGGCGATCGTGACCCTCTACTTCGCCTGCCAGAAGCTCGGAGCGGTGGCGGTGCCAATGAACTTCCGGCTGTCGACGGGGGAGGTCGCGCACGTTCTGCAGGACTCGGGCGCGCGGCTGCTCGCCTACGAGGGTTCGCTCGCCGAAACGGCTCTGAGCGCCGCGGGCCGCGTGAAGGGGTTGAGCGGGTTCATCGTCGTCGAGTCGAACGCCTCCGAGGCGGGCCACCACGACTACGAAGCGTTGGCCGGGAGCGGCAGCAGCCACGACCCCATCATCACCGCCGACGTGACTCCGGAGATGCTGTCGGCCGTCGTGTACACGTCTGGCACGACCGGGCTTGCGAAGGGCGTGATGCACACGCACGCCAATGACATCGCGATCGCGATGAACTGTGCCCTCGAGTACCAGCTCGGTCCCGAGGACCGCGCTCTGCACATCGCCCCGCTCTACCACGTAGGCGGAATGCAGGCGTTCTTCGTTCCGCACGTCCTCGTCGGCGCCACCAACGTGATCCAGTCCCGCTACGAGCCTCGACGCGCCCTGCAGGCGATCCAGGGGGAACGCGCGACGACCCTGTTCGCCGTGCCCACCCAGATTGCGGCGATGCTGACTCACCCGGAGTTCGAGGCGTTCGACGTCTCCTCGCTTCAGATGATCACCACCGGCGGCGCCACCCTGGCGGCGACGACCATGGAGCGCGTGCTCAACGGCTTCTGCCCTCGCCTCTACAACGGCTACGGCCTGACCGAGGCCAGCCTCACCCTGTTGATGAATCCGCGCGACTCGCTGCGCAAGCTCGGTTCGTGCGGCAAGGCCACGCTGCTCAGCGAAACGCGGATCGTCGTCCACGATCCCAGCCGCGACGTGCTGCCCGACGAGGAGGTGGTGGGCGAGGACGTCGGCGAGCTGATCGTACGCGGACCGCACAGCACGCCCGGCTATTGGAACAACCCCGTCGAAAGCGCCGAGCGGCTGCGCCACGGGTGGCTGTACACCGGCGATCTGTTCTCGCGCGACTCCGAGGGCTATCACTACTTCCACGGCCGCGCGGACGACATGATCGTCTCCGGCGGCGAGAACATCTACCCCTCCGAGGTAGAGGACGTCCTGCACCGCTGCCCCGGGGTTCGCGAGGCCGTGGTGGTGGGGATGCCCGACTCCCGTTGGGGCAGCGCAGTTACGGCGTTCGTCGTCCGCAGCAACCCGGCTCTCACCGAAGAGGACATCGACCGCTTCTGTCGCGACAGTGATCTGCTTGCGCACTTCAAGCGGCCGCGTCGCACCGTATTTGTAGAGGCGCTGCCCACCAATCCGAGCGGCAAGGTGCTGACGCGTGAGCTGATCGCCCGCTTCGGCTGAGGCGCCTTGACATAGCCCATCGCGTTGGCGAGGATGCACGCCAAGGGGCCGACACGCCAATCGCCGGCCCGAAGCGGAGGGAGAGAGGGGTGGCGACCCGAGGTTTGTGAGCAAGTTCCTCGACTACCTGGAATTTCGCCAAGACCACCTGACCGAGCTCGCTATCGAGCACGCTCAGGTGGTGGCCATCGCCTTGGTCATCGCCGCGGTCATCGGCATTTCGACCGGTATCGCCGTCTACCGCAGCGAGCGCGCCACGACCGTGGCCCTCGCGATCGTCGGAACCTTTCTCACGATTCCCTCCTTCGCCCTGCTGGCCCTCTTCATCCCGATCTTCGGGTTGGGCTACGAGCCGACGGTGGTGGCCCTCGTGATGTACGCCCTGCTGCCCATCGTCCGCAACACGGTGACCGGCCTGCAGGAGGTCGACCCCGCGGTCGTCGAGTCCGCGCAGGGCATGGGGATGAGTCGGACGCGCCGTCTCATGCGCATCGAGCTTCCGCTCGCGTGGCCGATCATTCTCACCGGCCTGCGCGTCTCAGCGCTGCTGCTGATCGGGATCGCGGCCATCGCCGCGGCGGTCAATGGGCCCGGCCTCGGCGAGGACATCTTTTCCGGCCTCGCTCGCATCGGCAGCGCTACGGCGACGAACATGGTCCTGGGCGGTGTCCTTGGTGTGATCGTGCTGGCGCTCTTGTCTGACCTGTTCTTCCTGCTTCTCGGCAGGCTCACGACCTCGCGAGGTACCCGTGCCTGATCAGTCGTCACAGACCGACGGACAGAAGGTGATGATCTCGCTGGAGCACCTGGCCAAGAAGTTCCCCGGTCAGGCGGAGCCGGCGGTGCAGGACCTCTCGATGGACATCCCGGAGGGCGAGATCGTCATCCTCGTTGGGCCGTCGGGCTGCGGCAAGTCGACGACCATGCGGTTGATCAACCGGCTCATCGAGCCGACCGGAGGCCGAATCGTCCTCGACGGAGAAGACGTGACCCGGGTCAACTCGGACGAGCTGCGCAGGCGCATCGGCTACGTCATCCAGCAGATCGGCCTCTTTCCCCACATGACGATCGCGGAGAACATCGCGACCGTTCCGCGCATGCTGGGCTGGGACCGAAAGCGAGTGGCGGAACGCGTCGACGAGCTGCTCGAGACGGTCAACATGGACCCCGACGAGTACCGGCGCCGCTACCCCAAGGAGCTCTCGGGAGGCCAGCAACAGCGGGTCGGAGTCGCGCGCGCGATGGCCGCCGACCCGCCCATCCTGCTCATGG
The DNA here is from genome assembly GCA_013813135.1 of Thermoleophilaceae bacterium. Classification (GTDB taxonomy): domain Bacteria; phylum Actinomycetota; class Thermoleophilia; order Solirubrobacterales; family Thermoleophilaceae; genus JACVRW01. The sequence goes on from JACCSF010000038.1 coordinate 12,684, forward strand.
ACGAGCCGTTCGGAGCGATCGACCCGATCACGCGCGACCGGCTGCAGAACGAGTTCCTGCGAGTCCAGTCGGAGATCAAGAAGACGATCGTCTTCGTCACCCACGACATCGACGAGGCGGTCAAGATGGGTGACCGCATCGCGGTGCTGCGCCAGGGTTCGGTTATCGCGCAGTACGACACCCCGGAGCGGATCCTCACCAATCCCGCGGACGCCTACGTGGAGACCTTCATCGGCTCGGGCGCCGCGCTGAAGGGCCTGACCCTCGCCTACGTCCGAGACGTGGAGCTCGCCGACTGGGCCATCGTGGACAGCAAGGCGGGGCGTGAGACCATGCGCGAGGCGCTCGAGCACTCGGGCCGGGAGGCCGTGCTGGCCCTGGACGCAGACAGGCGCCCTTCCCGGTGGTACACGGCGCGCGACCTCGATCGGCCTGAGTCCCTGGACGAGGTCGGGCTTCATGCGACGGCCACCGTGGAATCGAACGCCACCCTGCACGACGCGCTCGACCAGATGCTGACCTCCCTGACGGGAACGGTCATCGTCGTGGACCGCGACGGGGGCTACCGAGGCGTCGTCGAGCTCGACGCGATCCGCCACCACGTGGACCAGGTTCGCGCCGCGGCAATCGAGCGCGCCAAGGAGCGGACGAGCGTGCCCGCGAGCGACACCGACGACCCGAGTGCCGTCGAGATGACGCGTTGAAGCCTCGAGCGGCATGAGCACTCCGGAGCAAACTCCGCTCGCCGCCGCCGCGGTCGCGCAGGGAAGGGCTACGATCGTCGAGGCGGACGGCGAGCACGCTCGCCTCGCTCGTCTCGGGCGCTACCTGATCCAGCCCGCGGTGCTGGTCGTGGCCTGCCTCGCTCTCTTTCTGTGGCTCAACTCGCTCGAGCTCGATTCGATCGAGAAGCGCCGGATCAACGCGGACTTCATCTCGCAGGCCCTCTGGGAGCAGATCAAGCTTGTTGTGGCCTCGACGTTCTTCGTGGTCGTGATCGCAGTGTCCCTCGGAGTGGTGGTCACCCGCCCGTGGGCGCGCTTTCTCTCACCCGTCGTACTCGCGGTGGCCAACATCGGGCAGGCTGTGCCGTCCATCGGCCTGCTCGTGATCCTGGCGCTCGTGTGGGACATCGGCTTTACGCCGGCGCTGGTGGCCTTGGTCGCCTACTCGGTCGTGCCCGTCCTGCGCAACACCATGGTGGGGTTGCAGCAGGTGGATCGCTCATTGCTCGAGGCCGGCCGGGGCATGGGCATGACGAAGACCGCCGTTCTCGTGCGCATCGAGTTGCCGCTCGCCGTCCCGGTCATCCTGGCCGGTGTCCGGACGGCGCTGATCATCAACGTCGGCACCGCCACGCTCGCGACCTTCACCGGGGCCGGAGGTCTGGGCGACCTCATAAACAACGGCCTGCGTCTCGGCCGCCAGCCGGTGATCGTCACCGGCGCGGCGCTCACGGCCATCCTGGCGCTGACCATCGACTGGCTTGCGGGCATCGCCGAGGACGTTCTGAGGCCCAAAGGCCTGTGACGACGCCGAGGTATTCAACCCCGTAGAGGAGGAATCTGCATGTCCAAGTCCATCCGCAAGCTCGCAACGCTTCTGTGCATCGCTCTCATGTCCGGCTCCCTGGTTGCCATCGGCTGCGGCGATGACGACGAAGGTGGCGATGGCGGTGGTGGCGGTGGAGGTGGCGGCGGCCTGGACGGCGCCAGCCTGAAGGTCGGCTCCAAGGAGTTCACCGAACAGCTCGTCCTCGGGCAGATCACCGTTCTCGCGCTCGAGAACGCCGGAGCGGATGTCAAGGACGAGACGGGACTCGCGGGCAGCGTGGCGGCCCGGCAGGCGCTCGAGGCCGGCGAGATCGACATGTACTGGGAGTACACGGGCACCAACTGGCTCACCTACCTCAAGAAGACCAAGCCGATCCCCGACGCCCAGAAGCAGTACGACGCCGTCAAGATTTCCGAGAAAGCCAACGACATCGAGCTGCTCGATCCGGCTCCGGCGAACAACACGTACGCCTTCGCCGTGCGCTCGGAGGCCGCCGGAGAGCTCGGCGTGGAGACGATCTCCGACTTCAAGGAGCTCGTCTCCTCCAACCCCGACGACGCGACCCTGTGCGTGGGCGAGGAGTTCACGGCCCGCGACGACGGTCTTCCCGGCGTCGAGAAGACCTACGGCTTCGAGTTCCCGGAGGACGGGGTCATCAAGATCGACGAGGGCATCATCTACACCGAGGTGGACAAGGGCGGCAAGTGCAACTACGGCGAGGTGTTCATCACCGACGGCCGCATCGCCGCAAACGACCTGACGGTCATCGAGGACGACAAGGCGTTCTTCCCCGTGTACAACCCGGCGCTCAACATGCGAGCGGACGCCCTGAAGAAGTACCCCGCGCTGGCTGATGTCTTCAACCCGATCGCGGCCAAGCTGGACAGCAAGACCCTCCAGACCCTGAACGCCCAGGTCGATGTCGACGGCATCCCCGAGGAGGAGGTCGCCAAGAAGTGGCTCGAGGACAACGGCTTCCTCAAGTAATCGCGACGTGAGCCGGACCTTCGGCGGTCGCGTGGGGGGTGCGCGGCCGCCGACGCGTCCGAGCTACACAGAGGGTACCTGCGTCCGGTCGACGCTCTAACCACGGATCTGCGCTCGCGAACGGGGCGGCGCTAGGTCCGGCCGGCGGACTCCACCTCGACCTCACGTGGGTCGAGCTGCTCGCCACACGCGGCGCAGACGACCTTGGCGTGGGTTTGCTTCCCGCACGACCGGTGACGCAGGCGCAGCTCCTGATCGTCGGCGGGCGGCAGGTGTACGTCGGCCCAGCGCAGAATCGCGATGACCGGGCCATAGAGGTCGCGCCCCGCGTCGGTAAGGATGTATTCGTACCAGTCGGGATCGGTCCGGTAGCGGCGCTTCTCGAGTAGGCCCGATGCCACCAGATCCTTCAGCCGGGCGGCCAGCACGTTCCGGGCGATGCCCAGGTTCCGGACCATCTCCCCGTAACGGCGCACGCCGTAGAACGCCTCTCGCATGACGAGGATCCTCCAGCGCTCGCCGATCACGTCGGCGGCCCGCTCGATCCCGTCGGGGCGGCGTGGGGTGTGGTTCTCGGCGGGCAACCAGTTTCTCCTTCAAGTGGATTCGTTGAACAACTAGTTCTGTAATGCTACTAGTTTGCCCATGACGGAGACAAAGAACGGCTCACCCACCTTCGAATTCCTGACCTACGCCGAGCACGGCCGGGTCGCGCGGATCACGCTCAACCGGCCCGAGAAGCGAAATGCGCTTTCGGTCGCGCTCAGCGACGAGCTCATCCGGGCGATCGGCCTCGTCCAGGGCTCGACCACGCTCAAGGCGCTGGTGATTCAGGGTGCCGGCCACACCTTCTGCGCCGGCGACGACATCACGGAGATGTACTCGGGCGCCTGGGGCGACGCCAACGGCGTCATGCGCCGCGCCCGTCTGTACCAAACGATGGCCAACACTCTCGAGGAGCTCGACAAGGTCACGATCTCCGCGGTCGACGGGTTCGCCGTCGGCGGCGGGCTCGAGATCACGATGGCGTGCGACTTTGTCGTGGCCACCCGGCGGGCGGTGTGGGGCATGCCCGAGGTCGACGTTGGCATCACGCCGGGCTGGGGCGGCACGACGCGCATGGCGAGGCTGATCGGCCGGCGCATGACCAAGGAGATCAACCTCCTTGGAGCGCTGCACCCGGCCTCCCGGGCGACCGAGCTCGGCCTCTGGAACCGGGTCGTCGCGAACGACCGGCTTGACGCCGAGGTCGACGCGCTCGTGGACGTTGTACTGTCGAAGAACCAGCAGGCCGTGCGTCAGCTCAAGTTCATCATCAACCGCGGTGTCGAGGCCGACCTCTACACCGCGCAGGGCTTCGAGGCCCTCTCCGCCGGCCTGACGGGTGCCGTGAACGGCGCCTGGGAGGTGCCCGACGCGGACGGCGGCGACGGGATCGCAGGGTTCACGGACAAGGGCAGCCTCTGGGAGCAGCGCCGCGGACTGGCGCGGGACTTCTGGGCTGACGGTCCCGACCCCGTCCTCGCCGCGGCGGGGGAGCAGTCTCGATGAGCAACAGGTGGACGGCCGACGAGATCCCCGACCAGGCGGGGAAGGTCGCGATCGTGACAGGGGCCAACAGCGGCCTCGGTCTGATCACCGCGCTCGAGCTGGCTCGCCACGGAGCGCAGGTCGTCGTAGCTGCGCGGAGCGCCGCGAAGGGTGAGGCCGCCGCCGCGGAGATCTGGGCCGCCGCGGGCGGCGCCAAGCCGGAGGTTCTCGAGCTCGACCTCGGCAGCCTCGATTCGGTGCGCCGCTTCGCCGGCGAGTTCTCGGGGAAGCGGGTCGACGTGCTCGTCAACAACGCCGGCGTGATGATGACCCCGCAGCAGAAGACGAGCGACGGCTTCGAGCTGCAGCTGGGCACGAACCATCTCGGGCACTTCGCGCTGACCGGGCTGCTCCTGGATGCCGTCGAACGGTCGGACGCGGGTCGCGTCGTCACCGTGAGCAGTAACGAGCACAAGGGCGGGAAGCTCGACTTCGACAACCTGCACTTGGACCGCGGCTACAGCCCGCGGGGCTCGTACCAGCGCTCGAAGCTCGCCAACGCGGTCTTCGCGATCGAGCTCGACCGTCGCCTGCGCGCCACCGGGTCGCCCGCGGTCAGCGTGTTCGCCCACCCCGGCTATTCGGCTACGAACCTACAGAGCAGCGGACCGACCGGGGTCGCGAAAGCGTTGATGGCCGTCACCAACCGAGTGGTGGCACAGCGTGCTGCGCGCGGTGCCCTGCCGAGCCTCTACGCGGCGACGGCGCCGGGGCTACAGGGGGGCGACTACTACGGGCCCGACGGCATCGGCGAGATGCGCGGCTTCCCGAAGCAGGTCAAAGCGATCCCGGAGGCCTACGACACCGACACCGGCCTGCGTCTTTGGGAGGCCTCGGAGGAGCTGACCGGTGTCCGCTATCTCCCGACCGCAGGCCGGACCGTCGGATGATCGAATTCACGCTCACCGACGAACAGCGGGACGTCCGCGAGCTCGACGGGGGTTGCGAGCCGGGCGCCACCCAGGGGCCGAGACGGCGTCGTAGGCCTCACGGCCGGCGGCAGCGTGATCTTCGGAGCGAGCGTTGACGACCGCGAGCGTTCGGGTGATCGACGCGGGGGGGGGGCAAATCGGGGGCCAATCTGGCGCAGGTGCGCGGCTCGCGTGCGGGGCAGTAGGGTCCCGCGCCGTGCCCGCCTGGATCGCGAAGCTGCTCCCTCTTTTCACGAGAACCCCGTGGGGAAGGGTCTTCGCGGTTGCGACGTGGCTCTTCACGGTGGGGAAAGGGCGACTCGAGAAGAACCTCACCAAGAAGGAGCGTGGCGAGCTGACGAAGCTGATGACCAAGTCGAAGGGGAAACCGTCGAACCTGACCGAGCGCGAACGGACTCGCTTCCGGCGGCTGGTCTACAAGGCAGCAACGGGCCACTTTCCCTCGTAGCGCTCGCCCGCCCCACGCTGGGCGTGTGCGCGGCCACTACGTCGACAACAAGGACTCCGTGCAGGACGCCGCTTCATCGGCGTCGCCGCAAGCGTCCTCGTGATCTTCCTTAATGGAGGATGCACCCCGGGATGGCGGAGAGGTGACGCGGGTTCTCGTGGTAGGTCGCGGTGCCCTTGCAGAACGCTGCCCGTCGTGCCGTCCTTGAGCGGGATGTCGAGCGCGACTTGGTGTGGACGCTGCCTGGCCCGCCGTTGCCGGGCACGTCGTAGGTCGAGCCGCCGCAGCCGGTGACGTCCTGGAAGTAGGCGTTGACGGGGCGCGAGTTGGTGGCGTTCGCCCCGGGCTGATACTCGAGCGTGTACTCGATATACACGGTCTTCGCCGGGGTGCCGGCCGGCGTCTCGTTCATGAGGTGGTAGATCGAGCCCCACTGGTCGTTGGCGCCTACGAGATAGGCGTACGGGCCCCAGATCTGGATCTTGGTCCGCTCCATGCCGGTGTGGTCCTCACCGCAAGTTCGGTGCCGGATGAGGGAGGAGTCGTGAAGATGGCGACGAACCTCTCGGTCGTTCGATTAGCTCATCAATGGCTGAACCGGGTCGCCCGGCGAGGGGGCCCATGGCGGTGACGATGTCGGAGCACAACAAGCGGCTGGTCCGTCGCGCGCTTGAAGAGATCTATGCGAAGGGGAATTTCGAGCTCGCGAACGAGCTCGTCCATCCCGACTTCGTGGACCACGAGCCGGCGCACCCAGAGCAGCCGACTGGCCCCGAGAGCGTCAAGCAGACCGC
>JACCSF010000345.1 GCA_013813135.1 Thermoleophilaceae bacterium
GTGTACAAGGCAGCGACGGGCCACTTTCCCTCGTAGCGCTCGCCCGCCCCACGCTGGGCGTGTGCGCGGCCACTACGTCGACAACAGGGACTCCGTGCAGGCCGCCGCCTTCATCGGCATCGCCGCAAGCGTCCTCCTGATCTTCTTTAAGAAGCCGCTCAAGCGCCGGTCTACCGCGCTACTGCGTGCCCCACCACACGTAGGTCAGCATGATCCCCATCGCGTCGTCGATCGGCTGCGAGTTGTCGTAGCGGGAGGTCACACTGAACGGGTGGCCCGCGGTGACCTTGTGGTGGAGGATGCACCCCGGGATGGCGGAGAGGTGACGCGGGTTCTCGTGGTAGGTCGCGGTGCCCTTGCAGAACTCGCTGCCCGTCGCGCTGTCCTTGAGCGTGATGTCGATGCCGCCTTCGTGCAGATGGCCCCCGCTGAAGACGGCGATGCCGTCCCTCGGCGCCGTCCACGAGTGCGACTTGGTGTGGACGCTGCCTGGCCCGCCGTCGCCGGGCACGTCGTAGGTCGAGCCGCCGCAGCCGCTGACGTCCTGGAAGTAGGCGTTGACGGGGCGCGAGTTGGTGGCGTTCGCTCCGGGCTGATACTCGAGCCTGTACTCGATATACACGGTCTTCGCCGGGGTGCCGGCCGGCGTCTCGTCCATGAGGTGGTAGATCGAGCCCCACTGGTCGTTGGCGCCGACGAGATAGGCGTACGGGCCCCAGATCTGGATCTTGGTCCGCTCCATACCGGTGCCGATAAACCGCTCGGCCCGGCCGGGGCAGAGCTGATCTTGACGCGCTGAGGTCGTCATGACGACGTGGTGCAGATGCACCTCGTGTGGGGGGACCGGCGTGCCGTTGGCGTCGACCAAATTGAACTGGGCGCTCTTGAGTCCGAACGCGCCCGCGGGACGCGGCATCCCTGACGCGGGCGAGCCCTGGATCTCCCCGCCCGGGCCGAGCGTGAAGGGCCCGTAGCGGAACGTCTGCGTTAGCGTTTCGCCGCCACCGGGCGGCGCGTTCTTGAGCGGTTCACAGCCGGTGGCGAAGAGCAGCACGCACCCCAGTGCCAGTGAAAGGACACTCCAACGACGCGCCCGATGGCCGGACATCTCCGCCCCCTCATGTAGTCACCGAGTCCACGAGGCATGGGCTCGACCACTTGCGATTGTGAGCCATGCCACTAGCGCCGCGATCATACTGCGCAAAAGGCCGCGCAGCGGAGGGACCGCGGCCCGAGGTGCTACCTAGGGTCCGGCGCGACCCGGTCGCTCGCTGTCCGTCCGTGTCTCGTCACCGTGTCCTGCGCCGGCGGTCGCGCCGTCGAGGTGCTGATCCGCGGGCAAGCGCAGCCGCTTGAGCGAGACGGCGTTGGCCGCCACGATGATGCTGGAGCCTGACATGGAGATGGCGCCGACCTTGCCGGCGAGCTGCCACTGGAGGCAGGGGTAGCCGACGCGGTCGTGATGTCGCTGCTGCTCCACCATCTCGCCCCGGACGCCAAACGAGCGGCGCTCACCGACGCTTGCCGTGTCCTGTGCCCGGGTGGGTGCCTCCACGTCGCCGACTGGCGGCGCCCGCATGGCGCCCTGCCGCGGACCGGGTTCCTGGCGCTGCGGCTGCTCCACGGTTTCGGTGGGACCCGCGCCCACCGGAGCCTTGGTCGCTCAGCCGCCTGCCTGGCTCATGCCGGCACTCATCGTTGTGGCCCGCGCGTCGCTGTAGTCGCTGACGGGCACCGGACTGTTGCGTCGCAAGCGTCGCCGGTCGAGCGGTCCGATCGCGGTTGCGCGCAGATCGGCGAACACGATCTCGTCCGCGTCGCGGGCCAGCGCCTCGCGTATCACAGCGTCAGCTGCGCGACGACCGGAGAAGGGGAGCAAGTCGAGCTCGACGACTTGATCGCCTTCGACGGCCAGCGCTGCCCTTGACAGATCCTCGTGCGCGAATCCGCGCGAGAAGTCGTTCCAAAGCACCGAGCGCGTGTCGCAGCACCGCCGCGACTCCGGCTCCTCGACCACGAGCGAGAGCACAGTGATGCGACCCCCGTGCTCAGCCGCCGCCCGGGTCAGTGCTCGAAGCGCCGCGTCCGCACGCGGGCTGGCGCCGTAGACGACGAGCGTGTGCACTCCTGTGCCAGCGGCCGGCATTTCTTTGATCGTAGCTCCCTGAGGGTCGGTGCGCTGCCGGCTACCCGCGCCGGTTCACGGGCCGGACTGCCGGACTGCGAGGCGGCCGCCCGCCGCTTCGCCGCCCGATCGTGGACCAGACACCGAACCCCGATCGCAAGCAGGGCGATGCTCGTCCACTGCGCGACCTCCATTGGAAAGCCTGCATGGCAGGGCGTTCTTTGTTGGAACGATGAGCTCCGACCAACAGCGGGCGGTGCTTGACGCGAGCGCTCGATTGAGACTCAGCGGTAGCCGGTCGGATCCGCCTGCCGGCCGGCGTCCTGGACCTCGACGAGGTAGCGCCAGCAGTCGGGCCGGGAGCCGTCGAGATCCGTGAAGCCGTACTCGCGCGCCAGGCCGCCGGAGGAGAACGAGCCGCCGTTGTGGCGGTGCAGGTCGGGGTCGGCGGCGAGGGCGGCGACGGCGCGACCCACGAACCGTGGGCTCTCGGAGATCGCGGCGAAGTGCGGATTCGTGGCCGCCCCGTCGCGCCAGTTCGCCTCGGTGACCCCGTAGTTTTCGAGCATCATCTCCGAGCGCATCCAGCCCGGCGTCAGCGCCACAGCTGTGCATCCGTGCGGGCCGAGCTCCTCGCTCTGCGCGAAGGCGAGCCGGATGACCGCGGTCTTGGCCAGGTCGTAGAACGTCGAGACCCGGTAGTGGCCTGCGTTGTAGTCGCGGGTACCGTCGGTCATCTCGACGACCAGCCCGCCGGGCTCGCGGATGAGGAGCGGCAGGGCGAGGTGGCTGGTGATCAGGTGCGTGTCGATCGCCAGGCGAAGCATCCGCAGACCGTTCTCGAGGTCGTGCTTCCACACCGGCGTGTCCCACTCGAAGAGGTGCTCCGCGCCCCAGATGTCGTTGACCAGCACGTCGAGGCGCCCGCTCTCGGCGTCGATCCGTTCCACAAGCGGCCTGACCTCATCCGCCTCGAGATGGTCGACCGCGACCGCGATTCCAACGCCGCCGGCGGCGGTGACAAGTTCGGCGGTCTCCTCGATCGTCTCCGGCCGGTCGTACTCCGAACGGCGCTCCCGGGTGGTGCGGCCGGTGCAATACACCGTTGCCCCCGCCTCCCCGAGCGCCACGGCCGAGCCACGCCCGGCACCGCGCGTCGCCCCCGCTACGAGAGCAACCCTGCCGTCGAGTGGTCTAGACATGTGTTGTTCGTCCTTTCGGTAGTCCTGCGGGTGAACGTATCTGGCGATCGGAGGGGGCGAGGCGCACCGGGGCCCGAACCGCGAGCACCGCGGCCAGGACGAGCGCGCCGCCGGCGAGCGGCACAGGACCGAGCGACTCGCCGAACACGAGGAACGCCAAGGCGACGGTGACCACCGGTTCCAGCGTCGACAGGATCGACGCGGCCGTCGGGCCCACGCGCTGCAGCCCGGCGAAGAAGAGGCCGACGGCGCCGACCGTCGATACAACGGCGATGCCGGCGAGCCAGCCGAACCCTGCCGCGCTCACGCTGCCCGGGTCCAGATCGCCGCGAGCGACGCCGGCGAGCGTCAGGGTCGTCGCCGCACCGGTGCAGACCAGCGTGCTCAGGGCGATCGGGCCGATGCGCTCGACGACGCCCTCCGAGGCGAGGATGTACGCGCTGTAGACGACCGCGGCCGCCAGCCCCAGACCCGTCCCGATGGGATCCAGGGCCCCCGCGCCGGCCCCCGCCAAGACAAGGACGAGCCCGGTCGAGGCGAGCGCCAGGGCGACGGCCGTGCGGCGGTTCGCCCGCTCGCGCCCGAGCGCGATCGCGGTGGCGGTGACGATCGTGGGAAAGGTGTAGACGAGGAGCGAGAGCAGCGAGGCGTCGAGACGCTGAAGGGCCGCGAAGTAGCCGCCGGCCTGAGCGCTGTAGGCGACGGCACCGAGGGCGAGCGCGGTGCCGACGTCGCGGCGAGGCAGCGCGCGCACGTCGCGGGCGCCTCCCGAGGAGGTCACGAACAGCCAGAACAGCGCGGCGGCGAGCACGAACCGGGCGGCCAGCAACGTGCCGACGGTCGCGCCCTCCTCGTACGCGAGCTTGCCGAAGATCCCCATCGCGCCAAAGGAGGCGGCGGAGGCGAGGCAGAGGAGGGTGCCACCGGAGGGCATGCGGCGATCCTGACTCCCGTATCGTGCAGAAGCGACAATGATTCTTCACGCTGACTCGGTAGAGTTACTTATCAATGTTGGACCTTCGCCGCCTGCGCCTGCTGCGTGAGCTGCACGCCCGCGGCACGATCGCCGCGGTGGCCGACGCCCTGCAGTTCACGCCGTCGGCCGTCTCCCAGCAGCTCGCTGTGCTCGAACGCGAGGCGGGACTAGAGCTGCTCGAGCGCGCCGGCCGAGGGGTCCGGCTGACCGATGCCGCGATCGTCCTCGTGGGCCACGCCGAGGCGCTGCTCAGGCGAGCCGAGCGCGCGGAGGCCGACCTGGCCGAGGCCAGGGGCAGCGTCGCCGGGCGGGGGCGAATCGCCTCCTTCCAGTCGGTCGCGCTCCGCCTCGGCGTCCCGGCGATGCAGGCGCTCGCGCGGGAGGTTCCCGGCCTGCGCTGCGAGCTCGTCGAGGCCGAGCCCGAGCAGTCGTTGCCCGCGCTCGCGCTCGGGGACGTCGACCTCGTCCTGGCCGACGAATGGCAGCACCAGCCGCACTCGCGGCCCGCGGGCGTGGACCGCCAGGACCTGCACCGCGACCCGGTCCACCTCGTCCTGCCCGAGGATCACCCGGCCGCGCGCCGCCATCGCCACGCGGTGCCGCTTGCCGAGCTCGCCGGCGACGTCTGGACGACCGGTCATCGCGACACCGGCTGGGAGCAGATAATCGAGCGGACCTGCCGCGAGCTCGGCGGCTTCGACCCCGATATCCGCCACCGGACCAACGACAGCGTCACCAGCCTGGCCGTCGTCGCCCATGGCCAGGCCGTCACGCTGTTACCGCACCTCGTGGCTCCCGACGCTCATCCGGGCGTGGCCGTGCGAGGCATCGCCGAAGGCTCCGTGCACCGAACCATCTTCACTGCGACCCGCACGGCGGATGCCAAGCGGCCCTCCGTCCAGGCCCTCCTGGGCGCGGTCCGCACCGCCGCCGCAAACCTCGGCTGGCCTGCCTCCGAAGCCGGTAGTCCTGCTCCGCGCCGAGCTTGAGCATCGGGCCGATCTTCGCCTAGGCGCCGATCGAGAACATCGCCTCGAGGTCATGCTGGGAGAAGGCCTCGAAGGCGACCATCGTGTAGGTATGGCGATCCCTGCCACCCCTTCGATTTCGGCAAGGCGACCGCCGAGAGTCGGCAGGGCTTCGCGCTCGGCCTTGATCAGTAGCACCGCGTGCGTCATGGGCGGCACGGTACTACCGTGCATCGGGCGTGACGGCCACCACGACGAGCTGCCCACGGTGCGGTGCCGGCGCGGCGGCGGGGACGTCGCGCTGCAGCCGCTGTGGCTTCGTGTTCTTCGAAGAGCGGCCCCGCCGCTCGTTGCCGCGGCCGTCCCGGCGGTGGATCGGGGCGAGCTTGATCCTGGCCGTCGCGGCGGCCGGCAGCGTGGCTCTGCTCACGCGCGATGCGCCCCCGGAGCCGCTCACTCCGGTCCCGGTGGCGCGCGCGGAGCAGAGCCTCGAGCGCCAGCTCCGGTCAGGCGGAGGGCCGAACGGCTCGGTGCGCTGCCCTGGCCCGATCCGGCCCCGCCGCGCGACGCGATGCGAGTTCCTCTACCCGGACGGCGATACGCAGCTGATGCTGGTGACTCTCACGGCGCGCGGCGAGTTGGACATCGAGGTGCCGTACCCGGCGCAGCGGCGCCCCGGCGGCTAGCGCCAGTGCGGCGGCCGCTACGCGGCCTGAGAGCAGACCGGCTCCATCTCGGGCCGCTCGCCCTCGCCCTCCACCGCGGCCATCGCCGGGGACTGCGAGCGCAGCACGGTCAGCGCGACCACGATGGCGGCCGCCACCAGCGCGGCCCCGGTCAGGAACGCCAGGTGGTAGCCGGAGTTGAGCGCAGAGGCCGTCGCCTGACCGTCGCCGACGAGGCTGTCGGTGCGCTCGGTGGCGAGCGTCGCCAGCACGGCCAGCCCGATGGCGCCGCCCACCTGCACGGTCGTGTTGACCAGGCCCGACGCCAGCCCGGCGTCGCTCGGGGTGGCGCCCGACATCGCGAGCGTCATCAGGGCCGGGAACGCGAGGCCCGCGCCCGTGCCGAGCAGCAGCATGACCGGCAGCACGTCGGTGACCCAGGTTCCGTCCACCGGCGCGCGGGCGAAGAGCAGCAGCCCTGCCGCGGCGGCGGCGAGGCCCGCGACGAGCGCCGCGCGCGGGCCGATGCCCATCATCAGGCGCTCGGCGAAGCCCAGCGACAGCGTGCCCATGACGATGCAGGACGGCAGGAATGCCAGGCCGACCTCGAGCGGGTCGTAGCCCAGGATGCCCTGCAGGTAGAGGGCGCCCAGGAAGAACATCCCGAAGAGCCCGACCACTAGCAGCGCCATGACGATGTTCGCTCCCGCGACGTTGGGCGAGCGAAACAGGCGCAGCGGCATCAGCGGAGTGGCGATGCGGGACTGGCGAAGGACGAACGCGGCCAGCAGGGCGATCGAGACGGCGCCGAGCCCAAGCGTCTGCGTCGAGCTCCAGCCTTGTTCGCCGGCCTCGAGCAGCGTGTACACGCCGAGCATCAGCCCGCCCGTGATCAGCACGGCGCCGGGGACGTCCGCGCCCTCCTTGAGGCCGATGCCCTCGCGGCCCTCGACCAGCCTGAGGGCGAGCAGCGCGGTCGCGAGGCCGACCGGCAGGTTGATGACGAAGATCCAATGCCAGTTGATGGCCTCGGTCAGCACGCCACCGAGCAGCAGCCCGATCGATGCGCCGGCGGAGGCGACGAAGCTGTAGACCCCGATCGCCTTCGCCTGCTCGCGCGGCTCGGGGAACATCGTCACGATCATGCCGAGGATCACGGCCGAGGCGACCGCGCCGCCGGCGCCCTGGACGAAGCGGGCTCCGATCAGCATGCCCTGGCTTTGCGCCGTGGCGCACAACAGCGACGCGGCCGTGAAGACCGCGAGGCCGATCAGGAAGATGCGTCGCTGCCCGAGCAGGTCGCCCAGCCGCCCGGCCAGCAGCAGCAGGCCGCCGAATGCGATCAGGTAGGCGTTGACCACCCAGGCGAGGTTGCTCTGAGAAAAGCCCAGGTCGCCCTGGATGGACGGCAGCGCCACGTTCACGATCGTGGCATCCAGCACAATCATCAACATGCCGCCGCAGAGCACGTACAGCGCCAGCCAGCGGGTGCGGTCGGTATTGGCCTCAGCAGTCACGGTCGCGGACTCCTCATAATCGGGTGGTCGTAGGTAAAGACCGACCCTGCGGTGACAACTCATCGCGACCGCGAAGGAAATCGAACCCGGCGCTTACGAGCGCGCCGGGGCCTTGGACCACTCGGCCTTGTGGGCGCGCTTGGTCGCCTGGTAGTCGGCCAGCGCCTGCGGGGAGTCGACATCGCCCAGGGTGGGATGCCACGGCACGAGCTCGCTCGCGGCCTCCACTCCGAAGCGCTTTGCGAGCACCGCGCCCAGCGCCTTGACCTTCATCTCCCCAAAGCCCGGCAGGCCGGCCAGGTTGGCGCGCAGGGCGCCCGAGTCGGCGGCGTCGGTCCAGACGCGCGCGGCGTCGCCGTCGTAGCGGTCGCGCACGTGCACGGCCAGCTCGTGCACGCGCTGGGCCATCGCCCCGGGAAAGCGGTGGATGGCGGGCCTGGTCCGGAAGACGGGCTCGAGGTCGGCGGATGCCAGCGTCGCCGCGTCCAGCGCCCCGAGGCGCTCCTTCAGCACCAGCGGCCCAGCGAACGCCTTCTGCACGGTGACCTGCTGGTCGAGCGCGAACCCCACCAGCAGCGCCATCGGGTCCGAGGCGATCAGCGCGTTGGCCTCATCGGACTCGGTGAAGTAGAGGCGGTCGGGCACGGCCCGATCGTACCGGGAGGCGCTCAGGGGGCCGGCGTCCGCGGCGTTTTGGTGGTGGGTCCTGGACGGATGCTTCCGCCCAACCCCGGCCCGGCGACCGACTGGTAGCGTCGCCGCCCGGACGATGATCGACATGACCGATCGGGTGGTGCTGGTGACGGGTGCCGCCGGGGGCATCGGGGCGGCCACCGCCCGCACGCTCGCCGGCACCGGCGCGCACGTGGTAGTGCACGACCTGGATCCGGAGGGCGCCGTCCGCGACCTCGCCGGCGAGCTCGGCGATCGTGCGCTGGCCCTGGGAACGGACCTCGCCGACCCGCACGGCGCGCCGGCGCTTTGGCGCGCGGCCCTGGAGTGGCGGGGGCGCATCGACGTCCTGGTCAACAACGCGGGCATCTACCAGCCCGCAGACCCGGAGGGAGACCTCGGGCCATGGGTCGAGTCGTGGCAGCGGACGCTCTCGGTATGCCTGGTGTCCCCGGCCACGCTCTGCCGCGAGGCGATCAAGACGTTTCGCGGCCAGGAGCGCGGCGGGATCATCATCAACATGGCCAGCCGAGCGGCCTTCCGCGGCGAGGACGCCGAGTACTGGCACTACGCCGCCGCCAAGGCGGGCGTGGTGGCGATGACGAGGACGATCGCCCGCCAGCACGGCCGCGACGGAGTGACCGCCTTCGCCGTCGCGCCGGGATTCGTCAACACGCCGTTCAACGATCCCGCGGTGGCCGTCCATGGCCTTGACTTCTTCGCGCAGGACACCGGCCTGGTGGCGGAGCCTGGCGACGTGGCCAACGTGATCGCGTTCCTGGCCAGCGGGCTGGCCCGGCACGCCACCGGCACGACCATCGACGTGAACGGCGCCAGCTACGTGCGCTGATCGCGCCGGCGCCCGTAAGCGGGTAACTTCGAGGGATGGGTTTGACTCGTCCCGCGATGGCGCTGCTCGTCGCTGTTCTCTCGCTGGTGACCTGCGCAGCGGCTGTACAGGCGCACCGCGCCGCGCCGCTCAGCGCCCGCGAGCGGCTGCGGCCCGGTCCGGCCACGATGCAGGCCGAGCGGCTGCTGCGAGTCGAGGAGAGCGTCTCGCTCGGCACCGAGCACGCGGCCGAGCACGCACGCCTGAGGGTCTACCGGCGTGACCCGCGCTGGCGGCACGCCCTGCAG
>JACCSF010000354.1 GCA_013813135.1 Thermoleophilaceae bacterium
GCGCGAGCCGGCCGACGTGCCGGCGAGCACCCCGGAGTCGACAGCGCTGTCCAAGCAGCTCAAGCGGCGCGGCTTTCGCTTCGTCGGCCCGACCACGGCCTACGCGGCGATGCAGGCGTGCGGGGTCGTGAACGACCACCTCGCCGGCTGCTGGGTGCGCGCGGAAGTGGAGCGCGAGCGGCCCAAGAGTCGAGACATGTGAATATCTTGTAAAGGGCACGGCCACGGCCCGCTGCCCACTTCTGGACCTCCGCGCAAAGTTCCGACCGGATCGCAGGCGACCGCCAACCGCCTCCACCGATGACGCGCTGGAGCGGGAGAGCGCGCTTCGCGAGCTGACGCGGGCGTGGGTGCACCTGGCAGTGATCTGGGCCTTCTCCTTCGCGAAGCCGCTCTTCGACGTATTGGCCGACTCCCCGGAATTCTTCGTGGCCCGCGGGAACACCCGCGGCGACATCCTGGTGTTCGCGTTCGCAATGGTCTTGCTACCTCCGACGGGGTTGGTCTTAGTCGAAGCGTTCGCGGTGCGGCTGCCAGCGCTGCGGCGGGGCGTGCACCTGTTGTTCGTGGCCGGGCTGGCGGGTGCGTTCGCGCTTCAGCTTCTCGACGACGCCGTGGGGGGCTCGGGCAAGCTGCTCGTATTGGCCGGCGCCGCCGTAGGGGCGGCGGTGGCCCTGCTCTACTCCCGTTCCCGCCTCGTCCCCGCGGTGCTGACCGTGCTGGGGCCGGCGCCGCTTGTCTTCCTCCTCATCTTCCTGCTCGCCTCGCCGGCGTCGAAGCTGATACTGCCGCAAGGCGCCGCCGAGGCTGCTGACGCGAACGTCCGGTCGAAGACGCCGGTCGTGATGGTGGTCTTTGACGAGTTCGACCCCAACATGCTGATGAACGCGCGGCAGCGCATCGACCGGACGCGCTATCCGAACTTCGCGGCGTTCGCCGACGACGCCACCTGGTACCGGAACGCGACCACCGTCAACGGCTCGACGACGATGGCCGTGCCGGCGCTGCTTTCGGGGGTCCGCCCGACACCCGACAGGCTCCCGATCGCGGCCGACTACCCGAACAACCTGTTCACCCTGCTAGGGGACAGCCACTCGCTCCGCGTCATCGAGACCGCGACCGACATCTGCCCCGAGCGGCTCTGCGGGGCACGGGCTCGCGAGCCCGTCGCCCGACGTCTCCGCTCCCTGGCGGAGGACCTCGGCATCGTGTCCCTGCATCTGGTTAGTCCCGAGAGGTGGCGCTCGAGCCTGCCGGCGGTGGACCGGACCTTCGGCGACTTCGCCGGGGGCGGTCGCGACGACGCCCCAGCCGGCGGTCAACCGGACGTGCCCTCGAGCGCGCTCAGGAACCGGCCAGGTCGGTTCGATGCCCTCTTGCGCGGCATTACGCATGATCGCGGCGGTCAGAGCCTCCACTTCCTCCACTCCGCGCTCCCGCACATCCCCTGGGAATACCTGCCGACCGGCCAGCAGTACCTCAACCACGGTCCGGACACTCCGGGCTTGGCAGAGGAGCGTTGGGCGCGGGAACCATTCCCCGCGCGCCTCGGGCTCCAGCGTCACCTGCTCCAGGTTGGCTACGTCGACCGATTGGTCGGAAGGCTGATGGCTCACCTGCGCGAGGTGGGACTCTACGACCGCGCCCTCGTGGTCATCACGGCGGATCACGGCGTGAGCTACCGGGCCGGACTGTCTCGTCGCGGGCCGGAGCCGAGAAACGGCAGTGACATAGCCGGGGTGCCGCTCCTTATCAAGTACCCCGGCCAGCGTCGCGGGCGGATCGACGACTCGATGGTGGAGACGATCGACATCGTGCCGACCATCGCCGAACGGCTCGGCGCCGCCCTCCCACGGAAGGCGGATGGCCGTCCGATCTCGAACGTAAGGCCCTCGCGCGGGGCCGTCCGGTTAGGCGTGGGGGGTAGCAGCGGCCGGATCTTCAGTCTCCCGTTTTCGCGTTTCGTCCGTCAGCGCGAGGCGGGCCTGCGGCGCATGATCGACCTATTCGGGTCCGGCGACGGAGGCCGGCGCCTGTATGCCAACGGGCCGGGCTACGAGCTCCTGGGCCGCCCGGCCGCGCAGCTCGCCGAGGACGCGGGCATGAGCGCGCGGGTCGAGCTCGACGGCGCCGCGACGCTCGATCGCTTTCGTCCTGGCTCAGGGCTCGCCCCAAGCTTCGTGACCGGACGCATCCTGGGCGACCTGGCCGTCGGCACGCCGTTGGCAATAGCGGTGAATGGCAAGGTCGCAGGCATCACGATGAGCTTCCGCGACGGCGATGACCTGCGCCTGGCCGGCGTGGTTGCGCCGACTTCGTTTCGCGCAGGATCGAACTCGCTCGAGATATTCGCGATCACGGAGGCGAGCGGGCAGCAGCGCCTGGCTCGGCTCGGGACCGAGCGGCCCGAGGAGTACCGGCTCGTTGAGAAGGATGGAGAGACCACGATCGTCGGTGCGGGCAAAGAGGCACGAGTGGAAAGCGATCGCCTCGTAGGGTATGTCGACCTGTTCGAGATGGACGACCAGGGCGTGCGGCTGGCCGGCTGGGCCGTGGACCCGGAGGCCAAGCGCCCCGTTGAACGTGTCGTGGCCTTTCAGGGCCGCCGGCTGATCGCACAGGGACGGGCGACTCTCCTTCGACCGGACATCGCCGCGCGGTACGACAACGAGGCGGTCGCCAGGTCGGGCTATGAGTTGAGGGGCACCGCGGAAGGGATCGAGCCGGATGACTTACGCGTCTTCGCACTAGCGGGCGACGTTGCATCCGAGTTGCCCCGGTATCGGCGGTAGCCCACGGGGGGCCCACCGGCCTCACGGCGCACTATCCTGGCTCGACGGGATGGATGAACGAGCGCTTGCCGAGCGCCTGATCACCTACGACACGTCCACCCTCGAGGGCATGCAGAGCGCAGCCGGGTTCGTGAAGGGCTGGCTGGAGGCGCGCGACGTGGAGGTGACGGGCTCGATGCACAACGGGCGGCCGGTGCTGGCCGCCACGGTCGGCCCTGCCGCCACGGCGGCGACAGTAGTGCTGCACGGCCACCTCGACGTCGTGCCGGCACGGCCGGAGCAGTTCTCACCCCGGCTCGACGGCGACCGGCTGTTCGGTCGCGGCGCCTACGACATGAAGGGCGGCCTCGCCGCGATGATGCTCGCGGTGCACGACCTGGCCCGGCAGGAGGGCGTGCGCGTGCACTTTGTGTGCGTGGCCGACGAGGAGTCGGAGGAGCTCGAGCAGCGCGGCTCGGACTACCTGGTCGAGCAGGGCTACATCGGCGACTTCGCGATCACCGGCGAGCCCACGGACATGCACATCGGCATCCAGGCCAAGGGCGTGCTGGCGATGCGCATCGAGGTCACCGGCACGGCCGCCCACGGCTCCACTCCCTGGATCGGCGACAACGCCGTGCTCAAGGCGATCGACGTGTTCCGCCAGATCGAGGTGCTGCCGTTCGCGCGCGAGTCGTCCGACCTGTTCGACCGGCCCTCGATCAACCTCGGCCGCATTCTCGGCGGGGACGCGCTCAACAAGGTGCCCGACCTGTGCGCCATCGACGTGGACGTCCGCTACCTGCCCGGGCAGGACGCCGACGCGATCCGCCAGGCGGTCGACGACCTGCCCGACGCTCGCGTGGTCAAGGTGTTCCACCGCCGGCCGGCGATCGTCGACCGCGACAACCCCTTCGTGCAGGCGCTCGGCGAGGCGATCTCGCGCGTGGCGCCGCCGGTCGGCGAGCAGATCTCCGTCGGCCGCGACGGGGCCTCGGACGTGATCTCCTTCCTCGAGGCGGGCGTGCCGGCGGTCGAGTGCGGCCCCGCGGGCGCCGGCCACCACGGCCCCGAGGAGTGGGTGTCGGTCCGGTCGCTCGGGGAATATCGACGGGCGCTGGTCGAGTTCGTGAACCTGCTTCCGGCCCGGCTGGGCAAGGACGAGCGCCCACTGCGAATCGCCTGATGCTCGAGGACATCCCCCGCCCCGGACTGTGGAAGCGCCTGCTGCTGGCGGCTTTCCTGATCGTGTTCGCGGCGGCGGGGGCTACGGCCGTGGCCGCCTTCCACGAGGTCGACAAGGTCGTCAAGGCGCTGGAGCTGGGGCCGGAGCTGAAGCTCGGCAAGGGCAAGCTGGCCACGACCGACCCGGGCAAGCCCCAGACGCTGCTGATCCTCGGCTCCGACCGGCGGCCGAAGAACAACGCAGAGGGCGCCGGCGGCGCGCGCTCGGACACGATCATGCTCGTCCGGCTCAACCCCGACAAGGAGGCCACGGCGATCCTGTCGCTGCCGCGCGACCTGAAGGTCGCGATCCCCGGGCACGGCACGGACAAGATCAATGCCGCCTACGAGCTGGGCGGCCCCGAGCTGACGCTGGAAACGGTGAAGGCGGTCACAGGGCTGCCCATCAACCACGTGATCAACGTCCACTTCGACGGCTTCTGGCGCGCCGTCAACGCCGTCGGCTGCGTGTACGCGGACATCGACCGGCGCTACTTCAACGACTCCGCCGCGTACTCGTACATCAACGTGCAGCCCGGCTACCAGCGCATGTGCGGGCGCTCGGCGCTCCAGTACGTGCGCTTCCGCCACGAGGACACCGACATCGTCAGGGCCGCCCGCCAGCAGGACTTCCTGCGCCAGGCAAAGCAGCAGATCACCGCCTCCACCCTGTTCAAGAACCACGAGCGCCTGACCAAGATCTTCGGCCGCAACACGAGCATCGACAAGGCCCTGCGCTCGCGCAAGGAGGTCCTGCGCCTGCTCAAGCTGGCGCTGTTCTCCGCCAAGCAGCCGATCCAGGAGGTGAGCTTCCGCGGCACGATCGGCCCGAGCTACGTGGAGACCACCGAGGCCCAGATGCGGGACATGACGAACCAGTTCCTCAACGTGGAGGACACGCCAGGGCCGCGCGCCGGATCCGGGCGCAAGGTGAAGCGGCCCAAGCGCAGGCGCAAGCTGCCCGTGGTCGGGGGGCTCGAGGACGCCACCGGCTTCGGCAAGGACCAGGCGCTTCAGGCGGTGCAGGCCGGAGCCGGCGAGACGCTGCCCGCCCTCTACCCGACGCTGCGCCAGCAGGGCTCCGTGTACGCGGGACCGCCCCGCGTCTACAAGCTGCGCGGCACCGACGGAAATCGCTACGGCGCCTACCGCATGGTGCTGCAGACCAGCCGCTCGGGCGAGTACTACGGGCTCCAGGGCATCACCTGGCGCAACCCGCCGATCCTCGAGGGCGTCACCGAGACCCGCACGATCGGCCGGCGCACGTACGAGCTGGCCTATGACGGGGACCGCCTGCGCCTGGTCGCCTGGCGCACCCCGAAGGCCGTCTACTGGATCTCCAACACCCTGCTGCTGTCGCTGGACGAGAAGCAGATGCTTGCAATCGCCCGCTCGGTGCGCGCTCTGTAGCCTGCGCGCCTCGTGACTGACGAGAAGGAAGCGATCGGGGTCATCGGCGTGGGCTGGGTCGGCCTGGTCACGGCCGCCTGCTTCGCCGAGCTCGGCCACGAGGTCTGGGGGCGCGACATCGTGCCGGAGAAGGTGGAGTCGCTGGCCCGCGGCGAGGTGCCGATCCACGAGCCCGGGCTGCCGGAGCTGGTGACGAAGAACGCTGAGCGCCTGCACTTCACAACCGACATGGGGGAGACGCTCGAGCACGCGCGGCTGCTGTTCGTGGCCGTCGACACGCCGCCCTCGTACTCCGGCGACGCTGACCTCTCGCGCGTCGAGACCGTGCTGGACGAGCTCGGCGACTCCGACCGCCACGCGCTTGTCATGAAGAGCACGGTGCCCGTGGGCACGGGCCGTTCGATTCAGCGCCGCCGCGCGGGCACGGGCTACGTGTCGAACCCCGAGTTCCTCAAGGAGGGCAGCGCGGTCGCCGACTTCATGAAGCCCGACCGCGTCGTGGTCGGCGCGGACGAGGGCTCCTCGGGCTTCGCGGACCGCGTGGCAGCGCTCTACGAGCCGCTCGGCGCGCGCATCCTGCGCACGGACGTGGCGTCGGCGGAGATGATCAAGCTCGCGTCGAACGCGTTTCTGGCCACCAAGATCAGCTTCATCAACGAGATCGCGAACGTGTCGGAGGAGCTCGGCGCGGACGTGCTCCAGGTGGCGGAGGGGATGGGCCTCGACGACCGCATCGGTCCCAAGTTCCTGCGCGCCGGCATCGGCTGGGGCGGGAGCTGCTTCCCGAAGGATGTCCAGGCGCTCAAGCAGCTCGCCGGCAACAGCGGCTACCACTTTCAGCTGCTCACCGCGGTGATCGAGGTCAACGAGCTCCAAAAGCGGCGCACGATCGGCAAGCTCCAGAAGCACCTGGGCTCGCTGGAGGGCAAGGAGGTGGCGCTGCTCGGCGTGGCCTTCAAGCCGGACACCGACGACATCCGCGAGGCCACCAGCCTGGTGCTGTCCGGCCGGCTCCAGGGCGAGGGCGCGCACGTGCGCGTGTACGACCCGGTCGCCGCCCTGCGCGCCAACTCGATGCTCGGCGGCGCACGCATCTGCGAATCCGCGCTGGAGGCGGTCGAGGGCGCCGACGCCGTGGTGCTCGTGACCGAGTGGCCCGAGTTCGGCGAGCTCGACTGGACCGGCGATGTGAAGTCGCGCATGCGCGTCCCGCTGGTCGTGGACGGGCGCAATTTCCTCGACCGCGAGGCGCTGGTCGAGGCCGGGTTCACCTACGAGGGGATCGGCAGGTAGGTGCAGGCCCTCGTGCTCGCCGGCGGTGAGGGGACGCGGCTGCGGCCGCTCACCTACACGACCCCCAAGCCCGTCATGCCACTGGCCGGACGGCCGTTCCTGTTGTTCATGCTCGACTGGCTGCGCTGGTACGGCGTCGACGAGGTGATCCTGTCCTGCGGCTTCATGTCCGACGGGGTCAAGCGCGTGCTGGGCGACATCTACGACGGCGTGCGCCTGCGCTATGTGATCGAGGAGGAGCCGCTCGGCACCGCCGGCCCGGTGCGGCTGGCCTTCGACGAGGGTGTGCTCGCCGAGCGACTGCTGGTGCTGAACGGCGACGTGCTGACCGACATCGACCTCGGCGCCGAGCTGGCTCAGCACGCGCGCACCGGCGCGCGCGCGACGCTGGCGCTCTACCCGGTCGATGACACCGCCGGCTACGGCGTGGTGCCGACCGACGCGGAGGGCAGGGTCGAGGCCTTCCTGGAGAAGGCGGAGGGCGAGACACCGACGAATCGCATCAACGCGGGCGCCTACGTGATCGAGCGCGACGTCGTGGAGGGGATCCCGCCGGGCCGCGCGGTGTCCTTCGAGCGCGACGTGTTCCCCGAGCTGGTCGGCGATGGCCTGTACGGATACGCCGCCGAGGGCTACTGGATCGACATCGGGACGCCGGAGCGCTACCTGGAGGCGACCTGGGACCTGCTCGCCGGGAAGGTCGTCTCGCAGCTTCCGCCGCGCGACGAGACGGGCTCGCTCGTGTACGAGGGATGCCTGCTCTCCGGCGCCCACGTCGGGCCGCAGAGCGTGCTCGGCCGCCACTGCTCGGTGGGCAGCGACTCGCGCGTGGAGCGCTCGGTGCTGCACGACCGCGTGATGGTCGGGGCCGACGCCGCGGTGGTCGAGAGCGTGCTGGCCGAGGGCGTGCGGGTGGGGGAGCGCGCCCGCATCGAGCCCGGGGCGCTCGCCGGCGCCGGAGCCGTGATCGGCGACGCCGCGGTGATCGGCAGCGGCGCGCGCCTCGATCCCGGCGTCGTGGTGGAGGCCGGCGTCCGGGTGCCCGCCGGGGAGCGGCTCGAGGCCGTGGAGCCGGTGCAGTGAGCGCGCTGGATCGCGCGGCCGTCGAGGCCGCCGACCCGGGCGGCATGCTCGGCGACGTGCTCGCCCAGCCGCACCAGCTGGGCGACGCTCTCTGGCGAGCCCAGTCGGCCGGCATCCCGAATCAGGACCGCCCCGGTGGGCTGATCGTCTGCGGCATGGGCGGCTCGGCGATCGGGGGAGACCTGGCGGCGGCCGCGCTCGGCGACCGCGCCACCCGGCCGATCACGACGGTGCGGGGCTACGCGCTCGAGTCATGGACCGGCCCGGACAGCCTCGTCCTGTGCGCCAGCCACTCCGGCAACACC
>JACCSF010000272.1 GCA_013813135.1 Thermoleophilaceae bacterium
CTGAAGAAGCCCGACATGCCCGGGAAGCCGGCGAGCGCGAGCGCGCCGACGATCAGCAGCCCGCTGGTGAAGGGCATCGCCTTTCGGAAGCCCCCCATCCGGTCGATGTTCTGGTTCGACGCCATCGCGGCGATGATCGAGCCGGCAGCCATGAACAGCAGCGCCTTGAAGAAGGCATGGGTCATCAGGTGGAAGAGCCCGGCGCTGTAGGCGCCGATCGAGACGCCGACGATCATGTAGCCGATCTGGCTCACGGTGCTCCAGGCGAGGACGCGTTTGATGTCCTCCTGCACCAGGGCGATCGTGGCCCCCACCAGGAGCGTCACGCCGCCCACCACTGCAACCACGTCGCTCGCGTTGGGCGCCAGGTCGTAGAGCACGTTGCAGCGCACGATCAGGTAGACGCCGGCCGTGACCATGGTGGCCGCGTGGATCAGGGCGGAGACCGGAGTGGGGCCCTCCATCGCGTCCGGGAGCCAGGTGTGCAGCGGCAGCTGGGCGGACTTGGCGAAGGCGCCGACGAGGATCAGCAGGCAGGCGGCCACCAGCGTGCCGTCGTTGTGGGTGAACACCCGGTCCGCCTGCGCGAACACGCCGGCGTAGTCGAGCGCGCCCGTCTTGTCGAGCAGCAGGAACGCCGCCACGACCAGGCCGACGTCGCCGATCACGTTGATCACGAACGCCTTGATGCCGGCGCGCGTGGCGGTCTCGCGGCGGTACCAGAAGGAGATCAGCAGGTAGGAGGCGGCCCCGACGAACGCCCAGCCCACGATCAGCAGCACGAAGTTGGCCGCCAGGATCAGCAGCAGCATCGAAAAGACGAAGAAGTTGAGATAGGCGAAGTAGCGGGTGTAGCCGCGGTCACCGCCCATGTACGCGACCGAGTAGACGTGGATCAGGAAAGAGACGCCGCTGACCACGAGGCACATGAACACCGAGAGCGGGTCGACCAGGATCGCCAGGTCCACGTTGAAGTCGCCGGTCGCGGCGTAGGTCCAGGCGGAGTCGACGAGCGAGCGGCCGTCCTCCGGCCGGTCCTGGAGCTCGATCAGCGCGCCGATGGACGACAGGAAGGCGCCCAGAATCCCGGCGCTCGCCATCCAGCCCGGCATGCGCCCGGTCAACCCGCCCGGACGCAGCCAGCCGAAGGCGATCGCCAGCGTGCCGGCGAGCGGGAACGCGAGCACCAGCCAGCCGAAGGAGGTGGCGCTCATCCGCGTAGCTGCGACATCTCGTCGACGTCGATCGGGAGCCGGTTGCGGTACATCGCCACGATGATCCCGAGGCCGATCACGACCTCACAGGCCGCGATCACCATCACGATCAGCGCGAACACCTGACCGGCCTGGCCGCCGTGCATGCGGGAGAACGCCACCAGCGCGAGGTTGCCGGCGTTCAGCATCAGCTCGAGGCAGAGCAGCACGACCAGCGGGTTGCGCCGCTTCAGCACCCCGGCGGCTCCGATCACGAACAGGAACGCGGAGAGGACGAGGAACCAGACGATGTCCACTTAGACCCGCACCTCGAGCGTGGTCTCCGCGGAAGGCGGGTTGCGCCGGTCGGGCGGGGCGCCGACCTCCTCGAGCGCGCCGATGTCCTCCAGGCCGCGCCGGCGGCGCGCCAGCACGACGGCTCCGACGGCCGCCACCAGCAGCAGGTAGGACGCGGCCTCGAACGGCACGAGGAAGCGCGTCAGCAGCAGCTGGCCGATCTCAGCGGGCGAGCCGAAGCCGGCGCCGACGTCGGCCCCGCGCGTGTCCAGGGCATCCAGGCCACTCGCGATGAAGGCGATGCACAGCTCCACGCCGATGGCGGCCGCGAACAGCGGGCCGAAC
The DNA here is from genome assembly GCA_013813135.1 of Thermoleophilaceae bacterium. Taxonomy (GTDB): domain Bacteria; phylum Actinomycetota; class Thermoleophilia; order Solirubrobacterales; family Thermoleophilaceae; genus JACVRW01. The sequence continues at coordinate 1,836 of JACCSF010000272.1, forward strand.
GCGTTCAAGAGACCGCCCTCGGGCCGCAGCGGCTCGTCCGAACCGCCTATGTAGGCGACCACGAAGATGTAGAGCACCATCACGGCGCCCGCGTAGACGACCACCTGCCCCGCGGCGAGGAACTCCGCGTGCAGCAGCAGGAACAGCACAGCCAGCGCGAGCAGGTGCGCGACCAGCGCGAGCACCGAGTAGAACGGGTTGCGCAGCACCACCACGCCGAGCGCGCCGGCGAGCGCGCCGATGCCGGCGATGAAGAAGAGGACCTGCTCGAACCACATGGGCCGGGTCCGCTACTCCCCTTCGCGCCGCAGCGGCGTGTGCTCGGGGGAATCCGCCAGCAGCATTTCCTTTGTGAAGATGAGGTCCGAGCGGTGGTAGTCCGACAGCTCGTAGTCGTTGCCCATGGTGATCGCGTCGAATGGGCAGGCGACCTCGCAGTAGCCGCAGAAGATGCAGCGGGTCATGTTGATCTCGTACACGGCGGCGTAGCGCTCGCCGCCCGACACCTGGTTGTCGGGCGTGTTCTCAGCGGCCACCACCCGGATGCACTTCGCGGGACAGGCCGCGACGCAGAGCGAGCAGCCGACGCACTTCTCCAAGCCGGTGTCCTCGAAGCGATGCAGCTTATGCCGCCCCCGGAAGCGCGGGTAGACGGGCGTCTTCTCCTCCGGGTACTGGATCACGTGGTGGCCCTCGGCCACCCGCCCGAGCGTCGTCTTGAGCCCGCGCAGGGTCTCGCCGAAGACGCGGTACACGGCCCCAAGGCCGCCGGGCTCCGGACCGCGGTCGATCGGTCGTGCGGCCTCTTTCCAGTCTGTTGCCACTAAGTCACCACTTCCTAGGTCGCCACGAGGATGATTGCGGTCACGAGCACGTTCAGGGTCGCCAGGGGCAGCAGCACCTTCCACCCGAAGGACATCAACTGGTCGTAGCGCAGGCGGGGCATCGAGGCGCGCACCCAGATGAAGAAGGTTGCCCCGAGGATGATCTTCAGCAGCATCCAGAGCGGCGCCAGCTCGATCGGGCCCGGCCCGCGCCAGCCGCCGAGGAAGCAGGCGGCGCCGATGCCGGAGATGATCAGGACCTCCATGTACTCGGCCATGAAGAACGAGCCGAAGCGCATCCCGCCGAACTCGGTGTGGTAGCCGCCGACGATCTCGGCGTCGCCCTCTGGCAGGTCGAACGGCGCGCGCGCTGTCTCCGCGAAGCCGGCCACGACAAAGATGCAGAAGCCGACGAACTGAGGCACCACGAACCACATGCCGTCCTGGTGCTCGACGATGTCCACGAGCGAGAGCGAGCCGGCGGTCATCGCCACGCCGAGCAGCGACAGGCCGAGCGCCACCTCGTAGGAGATCAGCTGCGCCGCGGCGCGCATCGCCCCGAGGAACGAGTACTTCGAGCCCGAGGACCAGCCACCCAGCACCAACCCGTAGAAGGCGAGCGAGCCGAAGGCGAAGAAGTAGAGCAGGCCGATCGAGACGTCGATCCCGTAAAGCCCGAAGCCACCGCCCCAGGCGTCGTAGGGGCCAAACGGGATGACCGCCATCGTCGCGATCGCGGTGGTCACCGAGATCACGGGCGCGATGGCCATCATCCAGGGCACCGAGGTGGCGGGCGTGAACTGCTCCTTGGAGAGCAGCTTGAGCACGTCGGCGATCGGCTGCGCGAGGCCCTTGGGACCGACGCGGTTCGGGCCGATGCGCGACTGGAAGCGGCCGAGCAGCTTGCGCTCCCCCAGCAGGATCAGCGGCACGATCTGCAGGAAGACCGCGAAGATCACGATCGACTTGACGATCAGGACGATCGTGCCCTCGAGCATCAGGCGTCCACCGCGCCCGCCACCACGGCCGTCGCGATCTCCACGGGCGCGTCGGGAAGGGTGGCGCCAGTGAGGAAGAGGCTGCCCGCCGGCACCCCGGTGCGCACGGCCACAACGGCGATCACGGACTCGCCGCCGGCGGCGAGGCGCACCTCGTCGCCGCTCTGGACTCCGGCCGTCCGGGCGTCCTCGACGGACAGCTCCGCGCGCGGGCCGGTGGCGAGGAAGCGCAGCGAGGGCGCGTGCTCGGTCTCGTACCCGCCCCAGAAGCTGGGCGCCGCGACGGCGCGCAGGCCCTCGGGCGCCGCCGGCGGCCCGGCAAGCTGTGCAGTCGAAGGCTCATCCGGGGCGAGGGTCGAGGCGGCGTCGCGCTCCTGCCAGCGCACGCCCTGGCCGCCGATCTCGTCGAGCGTGATGCCGGCGTAGAACGGCACGGCCTCGGTGAGCAGCTCGGTGACCATCGGCGCGCCGAGGATGTCCAGCCCGGCACCCGTCCGGTCGCACAGCTCGGCCAGCACCCACCAGCCGGCGCGCGCCTGGTCGGGATGCCCGACCGCCTGGCGTACGCGCTGCAGGCGGCCGTCAGGGTGGGTGACGGTGCCCTCCTTCTCGGCGTAGACGGCGGCGGGGAAGACCACGTCGGCGTGCACGTCGAGCGACTCGCCGTGGAAGTGGCTGAAGGCGATCACGGCGCTCGCCCCGGCGAGCGCCGCCTCGGGCAGCGTGGCCTCGAAGAGCAGCACCGCGCCGAGCTGATCCGCCTCGGCGATCTCGGCCGCGGTCATGCCCTCGCCGTGCGCGTCCGCGAGCCCCGGCCCAAGCGTGGGCGAGCAGCCCACCTCGCGCAGGCCGCGCCCGTTGGTCCCCGCGGGCACCTCGATCAGGCCGGACTCGTCCTTGCCCTCGACCCCGAGCGCGCCGGCAAGCGCCAGCAGTGTCTCGACGGCCTCACCGCCGCGGCCGCCCGCTGCCAAGCGCTCGCCCCAGATCACGACGACGTCCCGGGCGTAGCGCAGGACGTCGGCGGCGGCGCGCACGGCGTCGGCCGGCCCCGCCGGGGTGCTCGCCACGCCGGGCCGAAATCCCGCGCTCGCGCGCGCCTTCGTCGCCAGCTCGTCGAG
>JACCSF010000372.1 GCA_013813135.1 Thermoleophilaceae bacterium
GGCGGCACGCCCTGCAGCGCGCCAGCGTCGTCGCGGCTCGCGAGCGCGCGCGGATGGCGGCCACGGGCCGCCTCGACCGCACCGGCCGCTGGCCGGACGACGGCGAGTTCGACATCCGGGCCGCCGACGGCACGACGACCTTCGCCACCCACGCGGTGATGCTGCCGACCGGCAAGGTGCTCTGGTATTCGATCCCGAGCCATCCCGACCGCCCGCTGGGGCCACGGCACCTGGCCGTCGCGGTGCTGTGGGACCCGTCGAAGGGCACCGGTCCCGCGTCCGTCAAGAACATCAACCCGCCGATCGACCCGACCACCGGGCAGCCGGTGAACATCTGGTGCAGCGGCAACTCGCTGCTCGCCGACGGCCGGGTGCTGGTCACCGGCGGCAACCTGATGTACACGGTCGAGTCACCGGGCGGCAAGTTCGCGGGGCTCAACCACGTGTACACCTTCGATCCTTTCCGCGAGCGCTGGACGCGCCAGCCTGACATGCCCCACGGCCGCTGGTACCCGACTCAGCTGCTCATGCCGGACGGCCGCACGCTGATCATGGGCGGACTCGACGAGCGCGGCTACGGCGACAAGAACGAGGACCTCGAGCTGTTCACCCCTTCACGCTCGCGCGGCGGGCCCGGGCGCCTCACGCTGCTGGGGGGTTCCAGCGTTCTGGGCAATCCCGGACGCCCCCCTGTCGGCGACTACTACCCGCACATGTTCTGGATGCCGAGCGGCCGCGGGCTCGTGGCTGGGCCGTGGACGAGCGACACGTGGTGGTTCTCGCCGCCCGGTAACCCCGCGCGGCTGCGCTGGAAGGACCTGCCCAACTCGACGCAGAGCCGGGTTTGGGGGACGGCCGTGCTGCTGCCCGCCGGGCCGGACGGCTCGCACCGCGTCGAGCAGTTCGGCGGCTCGGACAAGCCCAAGGCCGACTCGACCGTGCCGCCCGGCGACGCGCTGGCCACCAACAGCGTCTCGGTGTTCGACGAGCGCCGCCCCGACGCCGGCTGGAATGACACGGCCAGCGTCGCGCGCGGCGCCCTCAACCGGCCGCGCTCGCACGCCAACACGGTGCTGCTGCCCGACGGGTCGATGGTGACCGTCGGAGGCGGCTGGGGCGACAAGAAGAACGGCGGTGAGAACGGCGCACCCGGTCAGTGGGCGGCCGCGCCCTTCCACCTGACGACGGAGCTCTGGAACCCGCGCAGCAAGAGATGGCGCCTCGGGCCGCCGCAGCGCGAGTTCCGCACCTACCACTCGACCGCCCTGCTGCTGCCGGACGGCCGCGTGGTGTCGGCCGGCGACGACTTCAGCGGTCGCTTCACGGGCGCGGACGCCGCCCGCAACTTCGCCCTGGACAGCGCCGAGATCTACGAGCCGCCCTACCTGTTCGACGGCAACCGCAAGGCGCCCCGGCCGAAGCTCAGCGGCGCGCCGGCGCGCCTGAAGTGGAACCAGGTCGCGCGGCTGCGCGTGCGCTCCCCGGGCAAGGGCCGCCCCGTCACCCGCGCGGTGCTCGTCGCGCCCTCGACCACCACGCACGCCGTCGACATGAACCAGCGTTACGTGCCGCTGCGGGTGACCGGTACGGCGGGCGGCAAGCTCACTGTCCGCGCCCCGGCCAACGCGGACATCGCACCGCCCGGCTACTACATGCTGTTCGCGCTCGACCGTAGCGGCACGCCGTCGGTGGCGCGCTGGGTGCGGCTGGGCCCGCGCACCTAGATCGCGGGGATCGGCGCCCAGCTCGTGACCGTAGGAACAGGGTGGCGAGCCGTCCCAGCGGGGTGCGGTTACCCGGCCACTAGCGCGGCCGGTGTCCCTGGACCTCGACCGCCTGCTGGTAGGTCGGGCGGTTGATCCAGGGGATCGAGGGCACCGTCACGCCGCCGATCGCGCGGAAGCGGACGGCGTCGAAGCAGGGCTGGTCGCCCGCCGTGCAGCCGCTGTCGGTGTAGAGCTGCTCCTTGGTGACCGGCAGCGCGTCGCGCAGCGCGGCGGTGAGCAGCAGCCGGCACGCCGCGAGGCTGCCGCTGCCGCAGTACTGCCGTGACAGCGGCCCCTTGACGGTGTCGCCCAGCAGCTTGCGCAGGTCCTTCTGCACGTACCCGTACCAGCCGTCCTGGTAGGCGCTGCCGAGGTGCGCCCCGTGGTTGTTGGGCTCGTTGTCGATGCCGATCACGCCCGTGATCTTGTCGAACAGCTCGGCGCCGAGCACCGGCTTGAACATCCGGTCCACGGCGCGCGGCCACCAGGCGTCCATGATCTGAACGGCGCGCTCGTCGTCGTAGCGCCCGTCCTTGTTCTTGTCGATGCGGTGCGGGCCCTTGTAGAGCCAGATCTGGAGCGTGCGCACGGCGTCGGCCAGCTCGGGGTTGTTCGGCTGGCCGATCACGCGCAGCATCCACACGAGCGCCTGCTCGCCGCGCAGGTCGATGCTGCCGGCGTCCTCCATCGCGCCGATCAGGTCCTGCAGGTTGGTCTTGCGCGCGCCGTTGATGAGGCCCTCGACGCGGCGGTCGAGCATCTGCGACCGGTACACGGGGCCGTAGCCCCAGTTGCTGTCGGACGCCGCGTAGCCGGGCGCCTGCTTGTTGTTCCAGGAGGTGAAGTAGCCTTGGTTGACCGCCTGCGGGTGCTGGCGAACGGGGTGTAGCTGGCCGTCTGCGTGGTCGCGTTGAAACCCTGCCAATCCCACTGGCCCGTGCCCCAGTTCGGCACCGCGAAGCTCACGCCCGGCGCGCGGACGGGGTTGCCGCCCGAGTTGAAGGGAGGGCTTGTTGAGCGCCGAGAACCCGCGCGCCGAGTCGACCTCGTGGAAGTAGGTCGAGCGCTGCTTGACGAAGGCGACCGGCTTGCCGTCGACCGTGCCGCGCTTGTGAACGATGCCGTGCACCGTGCGCTGGGCGGTGAGCGTGAACGTCTCGGCTGGAGACGGGTCGGCCGGGTTCGGGGTGATCACGTTCGTGCGCGTCAGGATCTCCATCGGCCGGCAGGTGCCCTTGTAGAGATAGGCATCGCGAGGACGGCGGCGGCGAGCGCCACGAGCACCAGCGACAGCGAGAGCCGTCTCCTCGTCGTGCGCCGGAAACGTGTCCGGCGCGAAGAACTAACCGACCGCGGCGCGCGGCGGAAGGGGCAACTGCTCGAGCGTGGACTCTCTCAGCTGCTCAATCTCGATACCCACGCCGTCGGGCAGCCGGCGACGGTGAGGCAGGCTCGCCCCGCAAAAGCCGCAGTCCGCCTTGGTGGTCGGATCCAGGAAGCTGCCACTGGACCAGATCTGCCCGCATCCGTCGCACCTGCGCGTGGGGAGGTTGTTGGCCATCACCTACCACTGTGGGGCCGATTGCCCGAATATGCCAGCCTGGATAGGTTCGCTGGCGTTTTTCGACCTATAACGGCTGATCCCCGAGCAAAACGCACCCCTTTCAGGTCGGACGCCCCGCGGTCGTGCGGGAGCGATCGCGCACGCCGCGCCGCTCCCGGTCGCCGGCGCGGTCGAACTCGGGCTGCCGGTCGAGCGTCTTTGGGACGTCTTCCTCGACGTCCGGGGCTGGTCGAGCTGGAATCCGTGCATCTGGCGCGCGCGCGTGCGCGGCGGTGAGCTGCGCGAGGGCGCGACCCTGATCTGGGCCTTCAACCCGATCGATCGCCGCTACCCGTACAAGCTGCCCGCCGCCGCGGAGATCGTGGAGTTCGAGCCCTACGACCGGATCACGTGGGAGGTGCGCACGCCCGGCTTCCATGCCGTTCACGCGTACCGCTTCGCGGCCCTGGGGGAGGAGCGGTGCCGCTTCGGGTCCTGGGAGGTCGCCGAAGGACCGGCCTACCGAGCGCTGCGGCGCTTCTGGAACGCGCACTTCAACTACGTCTGCCGCGAGTCGCTGGCCGGGGCCCGGACGCTCTAGACGAGAGGGCCGGTTCAGGGTCTCGGCGGCGTTCCTGCTGCTGCTCGCCACGTTCAGCTCGATCGTGGTTCCGATCTGGCGCCGGCCGCGGTGGGCTCTAATCTGCCGGCGTGGCCGAGGCGGTCGAGGTACGCACCTACCGCGACGGCGACGCGCCCCGAATCCTCGAGCTGCTGCAGGCCGCGTTCGGCACCTGGCCCGGGCGCAGGGTGGCCTCCCACGACAGGCCCGAGCAGTTCTTTCGCTGGAAGCACCGGACCAATCCGCAGGGGCCGTCGTTCATCGTGGTCGCGGACGCCGGCGGGCGGCTGATCGGCATGAGGGCCTACATGATGTGGCCGCTGGTGGCCGGCGGGAACGCCGTGGGCGCGGTGCAGGCGGTGGACCTGGCGACCCACCCCGATTACCGCGGCGAGGGCGTGAACTCCAGGCTCGCGGAGCGCGCGATCCGGACTCTCAGCGAGACGAAGGGCTTCGCCCTGGGGCTGCCCAACGACATGAGCCGGTCGCTGAGCCGAAAGGTGGGCTGGCAGCCGATCGGAAAGCTGCCCGTCTGGGTGCGCGTGCGCCGGCCGCTGCGGGTACTGCGGCGCGCCCGCGCGATCAGGTCGGTGGGGCGGTCGCTCGCCGTGCCGTCGGTCGACGC
>JACCSF010000416.1 GCA_013813135.1 Thermoleophilaceae bacterium
GCCGAGGGGGAGCCGCTGCGTGCGACCTTCGAGCCCGAAGCGGTCCACACGCTGATCCGCACCTCTGGCACCACCGGCGCGGCCAAGGCGATCGAGCTCACCTACGCCAACCACGCCGCCAGCGCCCTCGCCTCCGCGGGGGCGCTGGGGACGGAGCCGGGCGACAGGTGGCTCTGCCCGCTCCCGCTGCACCACGTCGGCGGCCTGAACGTCCTGATCCGCAGCGCAATCAACCGCACGACGGTCGTGCTCCACCGGCGCTTCGAGGCCGAGCGCGTGAGGGCGACGCTCGAGGCGGGCGAGGTCACCCTCGCCTCGCTCGTGCCGACCATGCTGGCGCGCCTGCGCGCCGCCGGGCTGAGGCGGGCACCCGGGCTGCGGGCGATCGCCCTCGGCGGCGGTCCGGCCCCCGCGGACCTGCTCGGCTGGGCGGCCGAGACCGGCATTCCGGTCGTGCCGGTATACGGGATGACGGAGACGTGCTCGCAGATCGTCGCGGGCATCCCCGGCCGGCCGCTGGCCGGGGTGGAGCTCGCGATCGGCGCCGACGACGAGATCCTCGTGCGCGGGGCGATGGTGGCGCGGGGTGCCGTCGCCGCAGACGGCTGGCTGCACACCGGGGACATCGGCAGGCTCGACGAGGACGGGCGGCTGCACGTGCTGGGCCGCCTCAAGGAGCTGATCGTCACCGGCGGGGAGAACGTGGCCCCGCTGGAGGTCGAGCAGGCGCTGCTTGCCCATCCGGCGGTTGTGGACGCCGGTGTGGCGGGACTACCGGATCCCGAGTGGGGCGAGGCGGTGACCGCATTCGTGGTGCTGCGCGAGCCGGCCGGCGCCGACGAGCTGCAGGCGTGGTGCCGCGAGCGCCTGGCGGCGTTCAAGGTCCCGAAAGCGCTCCACGAGGTCGAGCTGCTGCCGCGCAACACAGGGGGCAAGCTGCTCCGGGATCGGCTGGCCCCGCCCTAGCCGAAGCGCCGGCGATGAGTATCTTCCACCGCCCATGATCTACGACAAGGACGCCGACCTCTCCAAGCTCGACGGGAAGACAGTCGCCATCCTCGGCTACGGCTCCCAGGGGCATGCCCACGCGCTCAACCTGAAGGACTCGGGCGTAGGAGTGGTCGTAGGGCTGCGCGACGGCTCCGCCTCCGCGGACAAGGCCCGCGCCGACGGCCTGCCCGTGGAGTCGGTGGCGGACGCCGCCAGCCAGGGCGACATCGTGATGGTGCTGCTGCCCGACGAGAAGCAGGCGGAGATCTGGGAGTCGGAGATCAGCGACGGCATCGCATCGGGCAACCTGCTGCTGTTCGCGCACGGCTTCTCGATCCACTTCGAGCAGATCGATCCCGGCCCCGAGGTGGACGTGGGCATGATCGCGCCCAAGGGCCCGGGCCACCTGGTGCGCCGGCAGTTTGTGGAGGGCAACGGCGTGCCCGGGCTGATCGCCGTACACCGCGACGCGAGCGGCACCGCGAAAGACCTCGTCCTGGCCTACGCCAAGGGCATCGGCTGCACTCGCGCCGGCGTGATCGAGACCAGCTTCAAGGACGAGACCGAGACCGACCTGTTCGGCGAGCAGGCCGTGCTCTGCGGTGGTGTCAGCGAGCTGGTGCGGGCGGGCTACGAGACGCTCGTGGACGCCGGCTACGACCCTCGCCTCGCCTACTTCGAGTGCCTCCACGAACTCAAGCTGATCGTGGACCTCATGTACGAGAAGGGCATCACGGGGATGCGCTACTCGATCTCCAACACCGCCGAGTACGGCGATCTCACGCGAGGCAAGCGCATCATCGGCGAGCCGACGCGCGAGGCGATGAAGGCGATCCTGGGCGAGATCCAGTCCGGCGACTTCGCGCGCGAATGGATCGCCGAGAACAAGGCCGGGCAGGAGAACTTCCAGCGCATGCGCACCGAGCAGCTCGATCACCAGATCGAGCGCGAGGGCAAGGAGCTGCGCTCGATGATGGACTGGATCGACCAGGAGTTCTGATGACCAACCCCTATCTGAAGCAGTACCTGATGACCGCCGGCCCGACCCCGCTGCCCCCGGCGGTGTCCCAGGTGATGGCGGAGCCGATGCTCTACCACCGCGCGCCGGCCTTCATCGAGGTCTACGCGCGCGTGCTCGCGCGGCTCAAGCTGGTCTTCCAGACGGCCAACGAGGTGCAGGTCTTCTCCGCCTCCGGCAGCGGCGCGATGGAGTCGGCTGTAGCCAACCTGGTGCGCCCAAGCGAGCCGGCGCTGGTCGCGAGCTGCGGCAAGTTCGGCGAGCGCTGGGCCGAGCTGTGCGACGCGTACGGCGCCCAGACGATCCACTGGGAGACCGAGTGGGGGCGCAAGGTGGACTCCGGCGAGCTCGACCGCAAGCTCGGCGACCACGACGCGGTAGAGGTCGTCTTCACGACGCTGTCCGAGACCTCCACGGGCGTTGTAAACGACATCCGGGAGCTGACCGAGGTCGCCCACCGCCACGGCGCCCTGATCGTCGTGGACGCCGTGTCGGCGATGGGGGCCGTGCCGCTGCCGCAGGACGAGTGGGGCGTGGACGTGGTGGTGTCCGGGTCGCAGAAGGCGCTGATGGCGCCGCCAGGCCTCGGCTTCGCGAGCGCGAACGAAGCGGCGCTCGAGCGTGCCGCCGCCGCGCCCGGCCGCCGCTTCTACTTCGACTGGGAGCGCACCGTCAAGGGACAGCGCAAGGACCCGCCCGATAGCCCGTTCACCCCGGCCGTCGGCCTGGTCGGGGCCCTGGACGTCGCGCTCGGGCTGATCGCGGACGAGGGGCTCGAGGCCGTCTACGAGCGGCACCGTCTGCTTGGGCACGCTACGCGCGAGGCCGCGCGGGCGCTCGAGCTCGACACGCTGGGAGAGACAGACGAGAACGCCAACGTTGTAACCGCCATAGCGCTGCCCGACTCGATCGACGGTACGAAGGTCCCGAAGCTGATGCGCGACCGCTTCGGGATCACGATCGCCGGCGGGCAGGGCCACCTGAAGGGCAAGATCGCGCGCATCGCCCACTGCGGGTACTTCGGCGCCTTCGACATCGTCGTGACCGTGGCCGGACTCGAGATGACGCTGCGCGAGCTGGGGCACGAGCTGGAGCTCGGGGCGGGCGTCGCCGCGGCCCAGCGCGTGTTCCTCGAAGCGGGCGCGCCGGTTTCGTCGCCGGGCTGACGTGAAGGTCCTCGTCAAGGAGAAGATCGGCGACTCCGGCCTGCAGCTGCTGCACGACGCCGGCTTCGACGTCGAGCTCGGTGTTGACTGGGACGACAGGGAGCTGGCCCGGCGCATCGGCGAGTTCGACGGGATCTTGATCCGGTCCGCCACGCAGCTGACCGCCGAGCTGCTCGGGCGGGCCGACCGGCTCAAGGCCGTCGGGAGGGCCGGGGTGGGGGTGGACAACGTCGACGTCGAGGCGGCCACGAAGCGCGGCGTCGTCGTGGCGAACGCCCCCCAGTCGAACGTGATCACCGCCGCCGAGCACACGCTCGCACTGCTGCTCGCGCTCGTGCGCAAGGTGCCGCAGGCGCACGGGTCGCTCACGGGCGGGGCGTGGGAGCGCTCGGCCTTCAGCGGTGTCGAGGTGTACGAGAAGACGCTGGGCGTGCTCGGGTTCGGCCGCATCGGCCAGCTGGTGGCTCAGCGTGCGCTGGGCTTCGGCATGCGGGTGATGGCCTTCGACGCCTACGTGGCGGAGGAGCGCTTCCGCGAGCTCGGCGTGGAGCGTGCCAGCAGCTCCGAGGAGCTGTACGCGCAGGCCGACTTCATCACCATCCACCTGCCGGTCACGCCCGAGACCGAGAACTGGCTCGACGCGGAGGCCTTCGCGAAGATGAAGGACGGCGTGCGCATCGTGAACGTCGCGCGCGGCAAGCTCGTCGTCGAGGACGACCTGCGCGAGGCGCTCGACTCGGGCAAGGTCGCCGGCGCCGCGCTCGACGTCTTCCGCGAGGAGCCGGTCACCGACAGCCCGCTGTTCGACTACCCCAACGTGGTCGTCACGCCGCACCTGGGCGCCTCGACCGCCGAGGCCACCGACCGGGCCGGCTACCAGGCCGCCGAGCAGGTGGTGGCGGCGCTGACCGGGGGCGTGGTCACGAGCGCCGTGAACGTGCCGGCAATCGCCGCCGAGGACCTGGAAGCGCTCGGTCCCTTCCTGCCGCTGGCGGCCAACCTGGGCCGGATCGCCGTGGCGCTGGCGGAGGGCACGTCCGTGGACGAGCTCGAGACCGAGTACCGCGGTCGCATCGCCGAGCGCGACACGCGCCTGCTCACCGTGCAGACGCTCAAGGGTGCGCTCGCGGGGCACACGGAGGAGGAGGTCAACGACGTGAACGCGCCGGGGATCGCCGAGGAGCGCGGCATCGCGGTCTCGCAGACGAACAGCTCCCAGGCGCGCGACTTCACCGACCTGGTCCGCGTCAGCGTCGTCAGCGGCGGCGTGCGGACACGGGTGGTCGGAACGACGCTCGGTCACCTCCATCACCCGCACCTGCTCGAGGCATGGGGCTCGCGCTTCAACGTGCAACTCGAGGAGCACCTCGCGATCTTCCGCTACGAGGACCGGCCGGGCATGCTCGGCCGCGTCGGCACGATGCTCGGCGAGGCCGGCATCAACATCGTCTCGGCCGCCGTCGGCCGGCGGCCCGAGGCCGAGGAGCACGGCGGCGCGGTGATGCTCGTGACCGCGGACTCACCCGTGCCGCAGGAGATCGTCGACCGCATCGTGGCGGGTGACGGCTTCGAGGCCGGGCGTACGATCAGCCTCTAGGGGAGACCCGCCGGCGGCACGGGGACGGGGACCGGCACCTCGACCTGAGGCAGCGGGAGGTTGTCGGTCACGGGCGTCAGCACGGTCTCGACGTCCGGGAGGCCGGAGGGCAGCCCAGGCACAGACGAAACCGCAACGCCGCCGCCGGCGCCCGATCCGGAGCCGGGCTGACCGCCGCTGCTACCGGGGGCATCCGTATCCGGAAGCGCGAGCGCCCGCGGCGCGGGACCCTCGCTCGGAGCCGGTGTCGAGTTCCGGTCACCCGGGTCGGCCACGAGGCGCAGGTTTCGCTCGCCCGAGCCGCCACCGCCGCGGTCGCCCTGGCTCGGCGCATCCGCCTCGTCCGGGGAGCGGATCACCTGCGGGGCGAGCTGGCGGGTGGCGCCGGGGCGATCGGCATCGGCGCTGGTGGACGCAGCCGGGAGCGCCGATCCGCCGAGGCAGGCCCCGATCAGCGCGGCGCCGCCGACGCCGCAAGCCGTCTGCGCTAGCGGCGCCACGCTCGCCGCCACCCCTGACTGCACGCTGCCGAGACCGGAGATGAGGCGTTGCGGCGCCGCGGCGACCACGGTCGCCAATCCAACCGATCGCCGTGCGGCGTAGTAAGTCGCGAACGCGGCCACGGCGCCGGGGTCGAGCTGCGTGCCCGCCTCCCGCTGCAGCACCTCGAGCGCCTGCCGGTGGGTGCGCGGCCTGCGATAGGCGCGCGTCGAGGTGATGGCGTCGAAGGTGTCGGCCACCGCGATGACGCGCGCGCCCAGCGGGATGTCCTGGCCGGCCAGCTCATCCGGGTAGCCGGTGCCGTCCACGCGCTCGTGGTGGTGGCGGACGATCCCCGTCAGCTCGGCGTCGCCGAGCTCGCCGACCATCACCGCTCCGTCGCCGGGATGGTGCTTGACCAGCGCGAACTCCTCGTCGGTCAGCTTGCCGGGCTTGGTCAGGATCGACCGCGGCACGTTGATCTTGCCCAGGTCGTGCACCAGCGCCGCGGCGCGGATCTTCTCCACCTCTGCGCGCGAGAGGCCTATCTCGCGAGCGACCCGCTCGGAGTGGCGCGCGACCCGCCTGCTGTGGCCGTGCGTGTAGGGGTCGCGCTGCTCGAGCAGGGTGCTCATGCGCTGCAGCGGGACCGCCCGGTCCCCGTCGGCGGATCGGGCGCCCGCCAGCTGCCGGGCTGTGGCGTCCAGGCGCCGCTCGGCCAGCGCCCGCCGCATCCAGCCCCAGAGCAGGAGATCGCCGAAGACCAGGTCGCTCGACTGCCGGTGCCGCGTCCAGAGGGCGGCAAGGATGCGGGCGACGAGCATCGACAGGGCGACCGCCGCGAGCACATGGAGGGCGCCGCCCAGCAGGCCGCGGGCGCCCAGCAGGCCGCGGGCGGGGGCGAGCTGCGAGACCGCCACCAGCGGGGCCACCGTGACCGCGAGCGTTACTGCCAGCGAGAGCGGCAGGAAGCGGCCGAGGCGGACGCCGTCGGGCGCCCGTCCGAGGGCGACTTGTGACGGCATGCGCATTCTGTCGGTGTTCCCGCACGGGCCGCTGACCACTCGCGCCCGGGCCCGTACATTTGGCTAGGCAGCCGGCGCGTGATCCATCGCCCGCCGCAGGTCTTCGATCAGATCCTCGGCGGCCTCGATGCCGCAGGAGAGTCGCACCAGGTCGGCCGGCACGGCGGCGGCGGAGTCCTCCACCGACTGGTGGGTCATCGCCTGCGGCACCTCGATCAGGGATTCGACGCCGCCCAGCGACTCCGCGAGCAGGAAGATCTCGGTGGCCGCGGCAATGCTCGTCGCCCGCGGATGGCGAAACGAGACCATGCCGCCGAAGCCGGGCCAGCGCACGTCCGCCACCTCGTCGGCGCCGCGCAGGAAGTCGCTGACCGCGCGCCCGTTCTCCGTGTGGGCCGCCACGCGCAGGTGCAGCGTGCGCAGGCCGCGGTGCACGAGGAAGCAGTCGAGCGGGCCGGGCACCGCGCCTACTGCGTTCTGGATGAAGCGGACCCGCTCGTGCAGGTCGGGGTCGTGCACGATCACGGCCCCGCCGACCACGTCGGAATGCCCGCCGAGGTACTTGGTGGCGGAGTGCACCACGGCGTCGGCTCCCAGCTCCAGCGGACGCTGCACCACGGGCGTGGCGAACGTGTTGTCCACCGCCACCAGCGCGCCGCCCGAGCGCGCCACCACGCCCTCCACGTCCACCACGTTCAACAGCGGGTTGGTGGGGGTCTCGACCCAGATCAGCGCGGTCTCGTCGCGCACCGCCCGCTCCAGCGCGTCGAGGTCAGTCTGGTCGACCATGTCGTAGGCAACCCCGAAGCGGGTGAGTACCTTGTCCACCAGCCGATAGGTCCCGCCGTACAGGTCGCGCGGCAGGATCACGTGATCGCCGGCGTTGCAATGCGCAGTCAACAGGGCGTGGGTGGCCGCCATCCCGCTCGCGAAGCAGGAGCCGGAGCCACCCTCGAGCTCGCCGAGCGCGCGCTCGAGCGCCGCGCGGGTGGGATTTGCGGACCGCGCATAGTCGTAGTCCTCCACGAACTGGCCGGGCGCCGGCTGCACGAAGGTCGAGGTCTGGTGGATCGGCGGGATGACCGAGCCGTAGGTGGGATCGGACTCGAGCCCCGCGTGCACCACGCGGGTGGCGAAGCGACGGGCGGTCACCGTACCAAGGATTCCAGCAGGTCGGCGCGCGTGAGGATGCCCGCGGCCCGGCCGTCCATGTTCACCAGCAGGGCCTCGCGCCTGTCTGCGAGCAGCTCGACCGCCTCGCGCACGCCGTCCTCGGCGGCGACGGCGGGGAAGGGCGGCTCCATCACGTCGACGATCTCGGCGCCGAGCAGCGCCGGGTCATCCATGGCGTGGCGCAGCAGGCCGCGCTCGCTTACGGAGCCAACCACGGTGTGGGGATCCTGGCCCGACACGACCGCGAGCTGGGATACGCGGTGCTCGTGCAGGAGTGCCACCGCGTCGCGGACCTTCGCGTGCGTCTCGACGGTGAGCAGAGGCGGGATCTCTTCCTCGTCGTGCTTGCGGCGCAGCACGTCGCCTACGGTCAGCGCCTCTTCGCGCTCGAGGAACCCGTACTGGCGCATCCAGGCGTCGTTGTAGATCTTCGACAGGTAGGAGCGACCGCCGTCGGGGAGGATGACCGCGACCATCGCGGAGGGGTCGTCCACCTCGCAGGCGACCTGGTAGGCGGCGTAGACCGCGAGGCCGCCCGAGCCGCCGGCGAGGATGCCCTCGGCCTCCGCGAGCCGGCGGGTCCACACGAACGCGTCCTTGTCCGAGACGGTGATGTAGCGGTCGACTATCGCCGGGTCGTAGGTGTCCGGCCAGAAGTCCTCGCCGACGCCCTCGACGAGATAGGGCTTCACCCCGTCCTCGCCGCCGGAGTAGATCGAGCCGACCGGGTCGGCCCCCACGATCACGACGTCCGGGTTCTGCTCGCGCAGGTAGCGCCCGACTCCGGTGATGGTTCCCCCAGTTCCGACGCCGACCACCAGATGGGTGATTTTGCCGCCGGACTGGCGCCACAGCTCAGGCCCGGTGGTGAGGTAGTGAGACTCCGGATTTGCGGCGTTGCGGTACTGGTTGGGCTGGAACGCGCCGGGGATCTCGGCCGTCAGGCGGTCCGCCACGCGGTAGTACGACTCGGGCGAGTCCGGCGGCACCTCGGCCGGCGCGACGACCACCTCGGCGCCGTACGCGCGGAGCAGGTCGATCTTCTCCTTGGACATCTTGTCCGGCATGACCGCGATTACGCGGTAACCCTTGAGCGATGCCGCGATGGCAAGCCCGGTACCGGTGTTGCCGCTCGTCGGTTCGACGATCGTGGCGCCGGGCTTGAGCCGGCCGTCACGCTCCGCGGCCTCGATCAGCGCGAGGGCGACGCGGTCCTTGATCGAGCCACCTGGGTTGAGCGCCTCCACCTTCGCGACCAACGAAGGCGCCAAGCCCTTGCCGAGCCGGGAGAGCCGCACGAGCGGCGTGTCCCCAACCGCCTCGAGGATGGACTCCTTGATGCCGGACCGCGTTCCGGAGGCGGTGTCCATGCCACCCACGATAGACGCCCCGAGGAGGGACTCGTACGCAGCCCCTGAGTGACATACGCTGCGCATCGCAACGGTTCGTGCGGGGATTCTGCGCCAGATGAGGAACAGGGAAGCAATGCGTACGCAACGAGCTCACGGGCTTCGCCCGACACGTGGCTTGGGTGCCGGGGCAGCGCTCGCGCTGGCCCCCCTCCTCGTGCCCGCGGCGACCGCGTCGGCCCAGACCAGCGGCGGCTCGTCCGGCGGGGACGGCGGTCCGTCGTCTGGGCTGCTGCTCGCCGGAGCGGCGGTCCTGGTGCTGGTCGCGGCACTGGTGGGCTACGGCCTACCGGCCCTGCGACGGCGGCGGGCGAGTAGCGCGGCCGTGCCGATCGTGGAGTCGCCGCCGGCGCCGTGGCCGATGCCGGCTGGTCCGCGCC
>JACCSF010000002.1 GCA_013813135.1 Thermoleophilaceae bacterium
CGGGCAGCATCGTGCATACCCAACGTGCCTCAGCGGCCCCACGTCAGATCGGCGTAGCCGCGGGCGACGCAATGCATCGCAGGCGTGCGGATATCGCCACGCGGCGCCACGGACGGTGCGTGGGCGACGTTCTGCATGTCCGCGGGCTCCGAGGGAACGTACGCGCATGAGCGGCAACGGCCGGCAGCGTCCACCGCGACCGCGCATAGAGCTCCAGGGCGCGCCCGCGAGCCCCGAGGAGGCGGCGGCCATCGCCGCGGCCATCGAGCAGTTCCTGCATGACACCGCGCCGGCCCCCGGCGCAACCCCCCGCGCGGAGAGCCCGTGGCTGCGCGCCGGCCTGTTCGCCGGCACCGGCCGCGACCCGGCCGGGCCGTCGCCATGGGGCGACGACGAGCGCTGGGGCGGCTAGACCGCCGCCGCCCCTAGGCCGCCGCTGCGAACACCGGCGGCCGCCGCTCCGCCCACGGCTGCGCCTGCTCGACCTGCGAGGCGATCCGGATCAGCACGTCCTCGCGTCCGTAGGCGGCCACCAGCTGCACGCCGATCGGCAGCCCCTCGTCCGACACCTGGAGCGGCAGCGAGATCGCCGGCTGCCCCGTGGTGTTGAAGCCGGCGGTGAATACGGCGGCGGGGATCGCGGTCACGATCGGGAGCACGGGATTGTCCGGCGGAGCGTCGTATGCGCCGAGCACCGTGGGCGGCACGGCCATCGTGGGAGTGAGCAGGAGATCGAAGCCGCCCGCCCACCACTCGGCGCTGCGGCGCGTCACGTCCTGGGCGAACTCCATCGCCGCGAGGTAGTCGGCGGCGGAGTGGGCGCGGCCCTGCTCGGCCAGAGCCCACGTGAGCGGCTCCACGTCGTCGGGCCCGATCTCGCGACCGGTCCGCCGCTCCCAGTAGGCCGGGTTGTACGCGACGCCGCCGGTCCAGCGAACCAGGAAGTTCGGGATGTACTTCTCGTCGTCCAGCGCATCCGGGAAGGCGATCTGCACCGAGTGTCCCAGCGACTCCAGCAGCCGCCCGGCCTCCTCGGCCGCCGCCACGCAGTCCGGGTGGGCCTCGAGCTCTCCGCCCGGCGGGCGGGTGAGCAGGCCGATGCGCAGCCGGCCGGGATCGGCCCCCACCTCCTCTGTGTAGTGGCGCTCGCGTGCCGGCGCGACGTAGGGCTCCCCTGGCGGTGGGTCGGACACCCATTCGAGCACGGCCGCGGCGTCGCGCACCGAGCGCGACACGACGAGCTCGGTGACGAGGCCGGACATGAAGTCGCCGAACTCGGGCGCCAGCGACACGCGCCCGCGCGAAGGCTTGAGGCCCACGAGCCCGCAGCACGAGGCGGGCATGCGGATCGACCCGCCTCCGTCGTTGGCATGGGCGATCGGCACGAGCCCCGCGGCCACTGCGGCAGCCGAGCCGCCGCTCGACCCGCCGGAGGAGCGCGTGGTGTCCCACGGGTTGCGGGTGGCCCCGTGAGCGGCCGGCTCGGTGGTCGGCAGGATGCCGAGCTCGGGCGTGTTGGTCTTGCCGAGCGACACGAAACCCGCCTCGCGAAAGCGCCGCGCGAGCCAGGTGTCCTCGGGCTCGATCCAACCGGCGTCGCGCAGGAACGCCATGCCCTCGTGCATCGGGTCGCCCGCCGTATGGCACATGAGGTCCTTGACAAGGAACGGTACGCCGCGGAAAGGGCCGTCCGCGGGCTCCGCGGCCAGCGCCTTCTCGAACAGCGGGTGGATCACGGCGTTCAGCTCGCCGTTGAGCGCCTCGATGCGCTCGATGGAGCCCTCCACGAGCTCCCGTGGCGTCACCTCCCCCGAGCGGACGAGGTCGGCCTGGGCGGTGGCGTCCATATGCGGGTCCATGACGCGGCGCAGGGTAACCGGCCGAGCGGCCAAGGTCTATCTTCGGAAACTCGACCGGGTTTTGGTACTTTCCATGTTCGACCGAAGGCCCCGACACTCTCCGCGGAGGACTGACAACCCATGGAACCGCTCTCGACCGAGCCGCGGAACGCAAACGCTGCGCAGCCGGCCGAGCCGGCTGTTCGCGCTCCGGGAAAGAAGGGCTCGCTCGAAAATCCCGAGGTCCTCGAGAACGTCCCCGGGCACATCATTCCGATCCTCGAGCGTGAATTCGACGACTTCGACAACGAGGCCGAGAAGTTTCTCTCCGGCGCCCTGCCCGAGGACGAGTTCATCGGCTTCCGCCTCAAGCAGGGCGTGTACGGCCAGCGCCAGGCCGACGTGCAGATGTGCCGCATCAAGCTGCCGATGGGCGGGGTCACTCCCGAGCAGATGGAGATGTTCGCCGACGTGGTCGAGGAGTACGCGCCGCTGAACAAGGGGCACATCACCACCCGCCAGAACATCCAGATCCATCACATCCCGCTGCGCCAGATGGCCGAGCTGATCCGCAAGGTCTCCGATTCGGGTCTCTCGTCGCGCGAGGGCTGCGGCAACACCGTGCGCAACGTCACCGGCGACCCCTGGGCGGGCGTCAGCGAGGGCGAGCCGTTCGACCCCACGCCCTGGGCCGGCGCCTACGTGCGCTACTTCGTCCGTCACCCGACGACCCAGCTGATGCCGCGCAAGGTGAAGACGGCTTTCACAGCCACCGACGAGGACCGCGCGATCACGGGAATCCACGACATCGCGTACATCCCGCGCGTCCGCGACGGGGTGGAGGGCTTCGAGCTGCGCGTGGGCGGCGGCACGTCGATCATGCCGCGCATCGCCCCGACCCTCTACGACTTCGTGCGCGCCGACGACGGCGAGTACCTGAAGGTCGCCGAGGCGGTGTTCCGCATCTTCAACCGCCAGGACTGGCTGCGGGTGAACCGGGCGCGCGCCCGGATCAAGGTCTTCGTCGACAAGTTCGGCATCGAGGAGCTGCGCCGTCAGGTCGAGGAGGAGCTCGAGGGCGACTGGGTCGCCGAGCGCGACTTCGATCCCACGCCGTTGCTGTTCGAGCACGACGAGCAGGCGAACGCCCCGGCCCCCCTCACCGACTACGCGAGCCCGAACGGCGACGGCAGCGAGCTCGAGCGCTTCCGCACCTCGAACGTGCGCCCGCAGCGCCAGGACGGGTTCTCGACCGTCGAGATCAAGGTGATCCGCGGGGACCTTACGCCCGAGCAGTTCCGTGGGCTGGCCGACGTGATGCGCCGGTACTCGGGCGGCTACGCACGCACGACGGTGGACCAGAACCTGTTGCTGCGCTGGGTACGCGACGAGAGCGTCTACGAGGTCTGGCGCGCCCTCGCCGAGCTGGGGCTCGGGGACGCCGGCGCCCAACAGGTCAACGACGTGGTCAGTTGCCCGGGCACCGACTCCTGCAAGCTCGGTATCACGAGCTCGATGGGGCTCAACCACGCGGTGCGCGAGCGCATCGAGGCCATGGAGATCGAGGACCCGCTCACGCGTCGGGTCCACGTCAAGATGTCCGGCTGCCCGAACGGCTGCAGCCAGCACCACATCGCCAACATCGGGTTCTACGGCGCGTCCATCAAGCTGGGGGAGCACACGGTCCCGGCGTACGTGGCCCACATCGGCGGCAACTACGAGGGCGGCGAGGTCATATACGGCACGCGCCTGAAGGTGCGCCTGCCCGCCAAGCGGGTGCCCGAAGCAGTCGAGCGCTGGCTGCGTCTCTACGAGGCCGAGCGGGAGGACGGCGAGGCCTTCAACCCGTTCGCGGAGCGCGTCGGCAGCAAGCGTCTCGAGGACGAGGTGCGCGATCTCGCCCTGCCGATCGAGTTCTCGCTCGACAACATGAGCCACTTCATCGACTGGCAGCGCAAGGAGCCCTTCCAGGTCATCCGGGGCGAGGGCGAATGCGCGGTCTAGCGGACGCCACCGCCGAGGAGCTGGTGGCCGCCGCCGTCGAGCGGCACCACCCGAACCTTTTGCTGGCCTGCTCCTTCCAAAAGGAGGAGTCGGTGCTGATCGACATCCTGATGAGCATCGAACCGGCTGCGCGCGTCTTCACGATCGACACCGGCGTGCTCTTCCCGGAGACGTACGAGACCTGGCGCCAAATCGAGGACCGCTACGACCTTCACATCGAGGTGATGGACGCCACACCGCCCAACGGCACGCCGTGGGGCGCCTCGAACTGCTGCGGGCAGCGCAAGGTGGACGCGCTGGAGCAGGCGCTCGCCGGCGCCGACGCCTGGATCAGCGGCATTCGCCGTGAGCAGAGCCTCACGCGAGCGGACGCCACCAAGCACGAGTGGAACGCCGCTCGCGGCGTCTGGAAGTTCAACCCGCTGGTGGACTGGAGCGACGCCGACGTCTGGCGTTACCTGCACGAGCACGAGCTTCCCTACCATCCGCTCCACGACCAGGGGTACGCTTCTATCGGCTGCGCCCCCTGCACACTCCCCGGCAACGGCCGCGAAGGGCGTTGGGCCGGCCAAGCGAAGACGGAGTGCGGACTGCACGTATGAGCGTGCTGGACAGCCCGCCTGATTCGCGCGGGGATCACATGAGCTACGAGATCTCACACCTGCGGGCGCTCGAGTCGGAAGCCATCCACGTGATTCGCGAGGTGGCCGCGGAACTCGAACGCGGCGTGCTGCTCTTCTCCGGGGGCAAGGACTCCGCCGTTCTGCTTCACCTCGCCCGCAAGGCCTTCCACCCGGCCGGCCTCCCGTTCCCCGTGATGCATGTGGACACGGGGCACAACTTCCCGGAGGTGATCGAGTACCGCGATCGCCTGGTCGCGGAGGTGGGCGCGCAGCTGATCGTCGCAAGCGTCCAGGAGTCGATCGACAAGGGGCGCGTGACCGAGGAGAAGGGTCCGCGCGCCTCGCGCAACCGGCTGCAGTCGGTGACGCTGCTGGACGCAATCGAAGAGCACGGCTTCAAGGCGGCCTTCGGCGGAGCGCGCCGCGACGAGGAGCGCGCCCGCGCGAAGGAGCGCATCATGTCCTTCCGCGACGACTTCGGCCAGTGGGACCCGAAGGCTCAGCGGCCCGAGCTCTGGAATCTCTACAACGGGCACATCAAGCCCGGCGAGCACGTGCGCGTGTTCCCGCTCTCGAACTGGACCGAGCTCGACGTCTGGCAGTACATCAACGAGGAGCAGCTCGGGCTGCCCACGATCTACTTCGCCCACGAGCGCGAGGTCTTCCGCCGCGACGGGATGCTGTACGCGACCTCGGAGTTCGTCGAGCTGCTCCCCAGCGAGGAGCCGTTCTCGAAGTCGGTCCGCTTCCGGACCGTCGGCGACATGAGCTGCACCGGCGCCGTCGCGTCCCGGGCGGCCACCCTCGAGGAGGTGGTGGCGGAGATCGCCGCCACGCGCATCACCGAGCGCGGCGAGACGCGCGCGGACGACCGCATCTCCGAGGCGGCCATGGAGGACCGCAAGAAAGAGGGCTACTTCTGAGGCCGGCCAGATATCCGCGGGGGCCCGGGGGCGCGAGCCCCCGGTTGATCTAGCGGTGGCCCCCGGCGCCGCAACCAACGGCCAGCCGCCAACTGCCGCCTCGACGTCCGAGCTGGTCCGCTTCGCCACCGCCGGCTCTGTGGACGACGGCAAGTCGACGCTGATCGGCCGGCTGCTCTACGACACCAAGTCGATCTTCGAGGACCAGTTGGAAAGCGTCGCGCGGGCCTCGGGGCAACGCGGCGACGGCTACGTGAACCTGGCGCTGCTCACCGACGGCCTGCGCGCCGAGCGCGAACAGGGCATCACGATCGATGTCGCCTACCGCTACTTCCACACGCCGCGGCGCAAGTTCATCATCGCCGACACACCCGGCCACGAGCAGTACACGCGCAACATGGTCACGGGCGCCTCGACGTCGGACCTCGCACTCGTGCTCGTGGACGCGCGCAAGGGCGTGCTCGAGCAGTCGCGCCGCCACGCATTCATAGCCTCGCTGCTGCGCATCCGCCACCTCGTTGTGTGCGTCAACAAGATGGACCTGGTCGACTTCGACCAATCGGTGTTCGACCGGATCACCGTCGAGTTCTCGGGCTGGCTGGCCAAGCTCGACATCCACGACGTCACCTTCATCCCGATCTCCGCGCTCCATGGCGACAACGTCGTCGATCGCTCGGCGCGGATGCCCTGGTACGCCGGGACCTCGCTGCTCTACCACCTCGAGCACGTGCACGTGGCGTCCGACCGCAACCTGCGCGACCCCCGCTTTCCCGTGCAGTGGGTGGTGCGGCCGATGTCGGACGAGCACCACGACTACCGCGGCTACGCGGGCGAGGTCGCGTCCGGGGTCCTGCGCACTGGCGACGAGGTGGTGGTACTGCCCTCGGGCCGGACGTCGCGGATCGCCTCGATCGACACCTTCGAGGGTGCACTCGACGAGGCCTACCCGCCGCTATCGGTGACCCTGCACCTGGAAGACGACATCGACGTGTCGCGCGGCGACATGATCTGCCGCCCGGAGAACCGGCCGAAGGAGGCGCGCGAGATCGACGCGATGGTCTGCTGGATGTCCGAGCGCCCGCTATCGCCGTCGGCCCGCTACCGCATCAAGCACACCACCCGTACGGCCCTCGCCAAGGTGGACGAGCTGCGCTACCGCATCGACGTGAACTCGCTCCACCGCGACAAGGAGGCCAACGGGCTCGAGCTCAACGAGATCGGACGCCTGCGTCTGCGGCTGTCGTCGCCGCTGTTCGTTGACGAGTACGCGCGCAACCGCGCCACCGGCAGCTTCATCCTCATCGACGAGTCGACGAACGACACCGTCGGTGCCGGAATGGTGCTCTGAGAGCATCCGGGGGCTCGCGCCCGCGGCCCCCCCCGGCACGCTGGCTGCGGAGATAGGCTGGGCGCCGTGGACTTCGCGCTGATCGGGTTCGGCCTCGGCGTCGGCGTGCTCGTGGGCATGACCGGCATCGGCGGCGGGTCCCTGATGACCCCGATGCTGATCCTGGTGTTCGGCGTGACTCCGATCACCGCAATCGGCACGGACCTCGCCTACGCGGCGGTGACCAAGACCGTCGGCGGCTACAAGCACTGGCGCCAGCGCACCGTGGACCTCCGGCTGTCCAGCTGGATGGCGCTCGGCTCGGTGCCGGCCGCGGTGGCCGGCGTGTACGTGCTGCGTGCGCTCGAGGACTGGGCCGGCCGCGACTTCGACGACCTCCTGCTCACCGTCCTCGCCTGTGCGCTGCTGCTGACCGGCGCGGCCACGCTGGTGCGCGCCTTCCTGAAGAGCATGCACGAGCGCGAGCGCGACACGATCGAGATGGAGCGGCGCCACAAGGTGGCCGCGGTCGTGCTCGGGCTCGGCGTCGGCTTCGTGCTTGGCGTGACCTCGGCGGGGAGCGGCGCGCTGATCGCGGTCGGGCTGATCCTGCTGTTCCGCCTCTCGCCGACCCGCGTAGTGGGGACCGACATCTTCCACGCCGCGATCCTGCTCTGGGCCGCCGGACTGGCGCACGTAATGGCCGGCAACGTCGACTTCGGACTGGTCGGCAACATCCTGATCGGCTCGATCCCGGGCGTCTGGGTCGGCAGCCACTGGTCGGTGCGGGTGGAGCCGGCGGTGCTGCGCACCACGCTCGCGGTGGTGCTGCTCGGCGCCGGACTCGCGCTGTTGATCAAGGCGGGCCTGGACCTCCCCGTCGCCGTGATCGTGCCCTTCCCGGTCGCCGTGCTGGCGCTGCTGGTGGTGACGATGGCGCGGGCGCGCCGGGCGCGCGCGCAGGTGCCGTCCGGCGGCCCCTAGCGCGCCGCCAAGTTCAGATACTTTCCGGTATGTGACCACGTCGATACCGCCCGGCCCAAGCGCCTCCCGGCTGCTGCAGACGGTGCGCTGGATGTACCGGCCGGGAGCGATGCTCGAGGACTGCCGGCGCCGATATGGCGACGTGTTCACGCTGCGGATCGCGCACGAGGGCAGCTGGGTCTTCCTCGCCCACCCGGATGCGGTCAAGCAGGTGTTCACGGGCGATCCGCGCGTTTTCCACGCCGGCGAGGCGAACGTCGTGCTGCTGCCGATGCTGGGTCACCACTCCGTGCTGCTGCTCGACGAGGCCGCCCACATGTCGCAGCGCAAGCTGATGCTGCCGTCCTTCCACGGCGAGCGCATGCGCCGCTACGAGCAGGTCATGGCCGAGGTTGCGGCGGCGGAGATCGACAGCTGGCCGGCAGGAGAGCCGTACACGGTGCGCCCCGCGATGCAGCGGATCACGCTCGAGGTGATCATGCGCACCGTCTTCGGGGTGCAGGACGACGCGCGCCGCGAGCGGCTGCGCGGAACCCTCGCTTCCGCGCTCGAGTGGGCCTCGGACCCGCGCCGCATGGCGATGCTGGCCATGCTCGGCCCACACCGCATCGAGCGCTCGCGCCTGTTCCAGCGCATGCGCCGGCCGGCCGACGAGCTGATCTACGAGGAGATCCGCGAGCGGCGCGGCGCGGCCGACCTCGCGGAGCGCGACGACGTGCTGTCGCTCCTGCTTCAGGCCCGCCACGAGGACGGCAGCCCGATGAGCGACGACGAGTTGCGCGACGAGCTGATGACCCTGCTGGTGGCGGGCCACGAGACCACGGCGTCGTCGCTCGCCTGGGCCGTCGAGCGGCTTGTCCGCAACCCGCAGGCGCTGACACGGCTGTGCGACGACGTCGCCGCCGGTGGGGACGAGTACGCGGACGCGGTCTGCAAGGAGACCCTGAGACTGCGCCCGATCCTGGCCCTGGTGCTGCGCCGCCTGACCGAGCCGACGGAGATCGGCGGGCGGCTGCTTCCCGCGGGCGTGAACCTGGCGCCCTGCATCTACCTCGTGCACCGGCGCGCCGACGTCTACCCCGAGCCGTACGCGTTCCGGCCGGAGCGCTTCCTCGAGCAGCCGGCCGGCACCTACACCTGGATCCCCTTCGGCGGCGGCGTGCGGCGCTGTCTCGGAGCCACCTTCGCCCTCTTCGAGATGAGGGTGGTGCTGCGCGAGCTGGTCAGCCGGCTCGAGCTGCGCGCGGCCGACGCGCGCCCGGAGCGCATCGCGCGCCGGGCGATCACGCTCGTGCCCGAGCGC
>JACCSF010000022.1 GCA_013813135.1 Thermoleophilaceae bacterium
TGAGCTGCGGGGCCGAGAGCATCCCCTTGTAGACGATGGTGCGCGCCGAGCAGCTCGGCACGTACAGGTCCTCGCCCGCCTGGAGCTCCACCACCCGGCGCAGGACGTAGAGCCGGCGTTCCAGGGCCTCGCCGTCCTCTCCGGCCAGCGGCGAGACGAACAGCTGGCGGATCACGGGTGCCACCTCGCGCGCCTTGCGCCCGCACTGCTCCTCGTCCACGGGCACGTCGCGCCAACCCAAGGGCTCGAAGCCCTCGGCGCGCGCGGTGTGTTCGATCAGGTTCTGCACCCGCTCGCGGGGCTCGTCCTCGCGCGGGAGGAAGCACATCATCACGCCGTATCCGCCGGGCGGGGGCAGTGTGAAGCCGGCCTCCGCGCGCAGGAAGGCGTCGGGCAGCTGGATCAGGATCCCGGCGCCGTCGCCGGTGGCGGCGTCGGCTCCCTCGGCCCCGCGGTGCTCGAGGTTCACGAGCGCCGCGATCGCCCGTTCTACGGTCTCGCGGGTCACCCTCCCATCGAGGCGGGCAAGGCACGCCACGCCGCAGCCGTCGTGCTCGTTGGCTGGGCGGTAGAGGCCGTGATCGCTTGGTGGCATGAACAGGTTCCCTTTGAGGCAGGGGCTTTGAGCCCGACCGCAGGCGCCCACCGGGACCGGCCGGCCGGCACGGGCGCGCAGAGTCCACAGAGGTTACGCAAGAGCGCGCGGTATGTCGGGTCGGTGTCCGAACCGGGCCCTCGCGGGGCTGCTAGTCTCAGCCAGAACCTTAGTCGAACCCACTTAGATTTCATGCAACCAGATCGCTTCACAGTCAAAAGCCAGGAGGCCCTCGCAGCCGCTCAGCGGCTGGCTTCGGCGCGCGGTAACTCGCAGGTGGCCCCCCGCCACCTGCTGCTCGCCCTGCTCGAGCAGGACGGCGGCATCGTGGTCCCCGTCCTGCGGCGCGCGAACGCCGACCCCGAATCGGTCCGGCGCCGTGCCAACCAGGCGCTCGACGCCCTCCCCACTGTGACCGGGGACGGCCAGGCAGAGCCCGCGCTGGATGCCGAGCTTCTGGACCTGCTCAGCCGGGCCGACGACGAGGCGCGCGGCATGGGCGACGAGTACGTGTCCACCGAGCACCTGCTGCTCGCGCTGTCGGGCGATCCGCAGACCGACGTGGGGGCATCGCACGACCAGCTCGCGGAGGCGGTTCAGGGCGTGCGCGGCCCGCATCGCGTGACCGACCAGAACCCCGAGGACCGCTACCAAGCGCTGGAGCGCTTCGGCATCGATCTCACACAGGAGGCCGAGCAGGGCAAGCTCGACCCCGTGATCGGCCGCGACGACGAGATCCGGCGCGTGATCCAGGTGCTGTCGCGACGCACCAAGAACAACCCCGTCCTGATCGGCGAGCCCGGCGTGGGCAAGACCGCGATCGTGGAGGGCCTGGCCCAGCGCGTGGTCTCCGGCGACATCCCGGACTCGCTCCGAGATCGCCGGGTGATCGCGCTGGACATCGGCTCGTTGATCGCCGGCGCAAAGTACCGGGGCGAGTTCGAGGACCGGCTGAAGGCCGTCCTGTCGGAGGTCTCCGAGGCCGAGGGCCAGGTGATCCTGTTCCTCGACGAGCTGCACACCATCGTGGGGGCGGGCGCGGCCGAGGGCGCGGTCGACGCGGCCAACCTGCTCAAGCCGATGCTCGCCCGCGGCGAGCTGCGCGCGGTCGGCGCAACCACGCTCGACGAGTACCGCAAGCACATCGAGAAGGACGCCGCGCTCGAGCGCCGCTTCCAGCCCGTGTTCGTGGACGAGCCGAGCGTCGAGGACACGATCGCGATCCTGCGCGGGCTGAAGGAGCGCTACGAGGTGCACCACGGCGTGCGCATCCAGGACGCGGCGATCATCGCCGCCGCCACGCTGTCGCAGCGCTACATCGCCGATCGCTTCCTGCCCGACAAGGCGATCGACCTGATCGACGAGGCGGCCTCGCGGCTGCGGATCGAGATCGACTCGATGCCGACCGAGATCGACGAGGTCGAACGGCGCATCATGCAGCTCGAGATCGAGCGCCAGGCGCTCGAGAAGGAGAAGGACGCGGCATCGGTCGCGCGCCGCGAGGCGATCGAGCGCGAGCTCACCGACCTGCGCGAGCGCTCGACCGAGATGAAGGCGCGCTGGCAGCAGGAGAAGGACGCGATCACGCACGTGCAGCAGCTCAAGGAGCACCTCGAGCAGGCGCACCGCGACGCCGAGCGCGCCGAGCGCGAGGCCGACCTCCAGCGCGCGGCCGAGCTGCGCTACGGCGAGATCCCGAAGCTCGAGGCCGAGCTGGCCGAGGCCGAGCAGCGCGCGGACGGCAACGCCGGCTTCCTCAAGGAAGAGGTCGACGATGAGGACGTGGCCGAGGTGGTCGCCAAGTGGACCGGCATCCCCGTCTCGAAGCTGATCGAAGGCGAGGTGGAGAAGCTGATCCACATGGAGGAGCGCCTCCACGAGCGCGTGATCGGACAGGCCGAGGCGGTCGAGGCGGTGTCGAACGCGCTACGGCGCTCGCGCGCCGGCCTTCAGGACCCCAACCACCCAATCGGCACCTTCCTCTTCATCGGGCCCACCGGCGTCGGCAAGACCGAGCTGGCGCGGGCGCTCGCCGAGTTCATGTTCGACTCCGAGCAGGCGATGATCCGCATGGACATGTCGGAGTACATGGAAAAGCACTCCGTGTCCCGGCTGGTCGGCGCGCCGCCCGGCTACGTGGGCTACGACGAGGGCGGCCAGCTCACCGAGGCCGTGCGCCGGCGCCCCTACTCGGTGGTGCTGCTCGACGAGATCGAGAAGGCCGACGCCGACGTGTTCAACGTCCTGCTCCAGCTGATGGACGACGGCCGCCTGACGGACGGCCAGGGCCGCACGGTGGACTTCAAGAACACCGTGGTGATCATGACCTCGAACGTCGCCGGCGGGATCGAGGGCGTGCGCGCGACCTTCAAGCCGGAGTTCGTCAACCGCCTCGACGAGATCGTCGAGTTCCGCGCGCTCACGCGCGGGGAGATCGGGCAGATCGTCGAGCTGCAGGTGGCGAAGCTGGTGGAGCGGGTGCGCGAGAAGGGAGTGGAGGTCGAGCTGTCCGAGGACGCCCGGACGCTGATCGGCAACCTCGGCTACGACCCGACCTACGGCGCCCGTCCGCTCAAGCGCGTGATCCAGAAGCGGCTGGTTGACAAGCTGGCGCTCAAGCTGCTCGACGGCGAGTTCAAGCCCGGCGACCGCGTGCTCGTGGACGCCGAGGGCGGCGAGCTGACCTTCGCGAAGGCCGGCTCGGTCGCGCCCGAGCCGGCGACCGCCTAGCGCCTCCCGGCGGGCCACCGGCCAGGCGGGAATAGGATGGTCGCATGCGGGCCGCGAGATCGCCTTGTCCCAGGCCCGTGGCCGCATGGTGGTCGGGGCCGCGCTGATGCTCGCTCCCGGGTGGGCCGGGCGGCGCTGGATCGGTGAGCAGGCCGGACACCCGGCGGTGAAGGTCATCACCCGCGCGCTCGGAGTCCGCGACCTCGCGCTTGGTCTTGGCGCCGTGATCGCGATCGACCGAGGCGCGCCCGCGCGCGGCTGGTTCGAGGCGGCCGCGCTCTGCGACGGCGTCGACCTGGTCGCGACGCTGGCGGTCGGAGACGCGATACCGGATCGGGCGCGCAAGGCGGTGGGGGCGATCGCCGCTGGCTCGGCGCTCGCGTGCGCGGCCCTCGCCCGCACCGTCGACGAGCCGCCGCTCCCGGGCGTCCAGGCCGCTGAGGCGGAACTGACCGGCCACCACCAGCCGGCCGCCGTGTACTAACCCGTACGGGGGACGCGACTCGCTCGTTCGGGTACGGCGCCCGGTACCTGCGTCCAGCGGCCACCGTTACAGCCGGGATCCGGCGTAGCGTTGCTTGGTGACGCCCGTCTTGAGGACCTTGACCGCCGCAGCCACCGCGCTGCTGCTCGCGTTCCCGGTCAGCGCCGCGGCCCGCGAGCGCGACGTACCGAGTCCCGGTCCCCTGCCCGCGGGCGCGCAGCTTGGTCAGTTCGACTCCACCGTCCTGCAGAGCGACGCGGGGGCGATGCGAACGGCGCGCGCGGCCGGCCCCGCGCCGCGCAGGTACGCGACGCCGGACGGCTACAGCGTCGCGGTTGAGGCGTCGTCCGACTACCCCGTGGATCCGGTCGCCGACCAGAAGCTGGTGGACTTCCTCGCCTCGCGCGTGCACGGAGCGGAGCTGGGCGACCTGAGCGTGTACGTGGGCACGCCCAAAGAGATATCGCAGCTGTGCGGGGGCGATCCGGAGGTGGTCGCCTGCTACGCGATCGACCAGGGGCGCATGTACGTCCCGGGCGAGTCCGTGCGCGGCATCCCGGTCGAATACCCGCTCACCCACGAGTACGGCCACCACGTGGCGAGCCGGCGCTCGAACAGCCCCTGGGACGCGCTCGACTGGGGCGCCAAGTACTGGTCGAGCGCCATGCGCATCTGCAGCGGGGTGCGCAGCCACCTGCTCTTCCCCGGCAACCAGGGCGCGCATTACTGGGACGATCCGGGCGAGGGGTTCGCCGACGGCTACGCCCATATGCACTACCCCGAGGCGCCCTGGTACTACAACCAACTGCTGCGCCCGAACGCCAAGGCGTTCACGGCGATCCAGCGCGACGTGCTGCATCCCTGGACCGGCCCGCGCTCGCGGACCTTCCACGGACGGCTCGGACGGCGGAAGCGCATACGCACATTCCACATCCGCCTCACGCTCGACGGCGACGTCCGGTTGGCCCTCGCGGCGCCGCGCGGCGCGGTCTACGAGGTCGCTGCCGAGACGCGCGGCTTCGCCGCAGGTCAGCGACTGCGCGACAGCGGCGAGTTCGGCGTCGAGTGGTGCCGCCGTCGGCCGGTCGACGAGATCGAGCTGACGGTGCGCCGCCGCGCGGGCAGCGGGCCGTTCACGCTGCGAGTCAGCTGGCCGGGCTGACCGCGGACGCCCTGGCCGTTCCCGCGGTCTCGTACACGGTCACGATGAACTCGGTCTTGACCTTCCGCGTGGCCTGGTAGCGCCGAAAGGTGTCGAACTGGACGCGGTACTTGCCCGGAGCGGTGCTGCGGGAGAAGAGCCGCCTGCGCGCCTCGACCTGCTTGCACGAGCCCTTGACGCGGCCGATGCGCATGTTGCGCGCCCGGCCCGGTCGCTGACCGGCCCGGACCACGTGCGCGTAGAGCGTCTCGCCGCCGAAGAAACCGCGCGCGCGGATCGTGAGCAGGCGGTTGGGCGGCCCGCCCTCCGGGCGCAGCCCGACGTTGGTTGCCGTCACGAGCAGGGTCACCTGCGAGGTGAGGTTTGCCGAGTCGGTCGCCACGTAGGTCAGGCGGCGCTGCCCGGAAACGAGGCCGGGCAGGATCAGCTGGGCGAACAGCCCGCCGCTCGCATCGGCTTCGATCGGGTCGCCGATCGGCATCGCGTCGCGCGTGAACACGACCGGCGCGTTCGGGGTGAAGCCGGCGCCGGGCAGGCGCACCGGCGACTGCTCGCGGTAGCAGGGCGAGACGGGATCGACCGTCAGGGTCGTCTGGGCGTTCCCGACCGCGGGAACCGCCAGCATGACGGCCGCGATCGCCGCGCCGGCGGCGGTCGGCTTCTTCAGGGCTGCACCTCCTGCTCCGTGGTGGGCACCGCCGAGGCTAGCGCGGCTCCGCCGATACCGCCATGCGGATACATTCCGGGCGACGACCTCGACCCAAAGGACGATAGCCGTGCCGACCTACGTGATGCTCAGCACCTTGACCCCGGAGGGTGTCCAGACGATCAAGAGCAACCCGGCGCGGATCCGCGAGGTCAACAAGGAGCTCGAGCAGCTGGGAGTGACCGTGAAGGCCCAGTGGGCGGTGCTCGGCCGCTACGACTTCGTGAACGTGATCGAGGCGCCCGACGAGAAGACCGTCGCCCGGGTCTCGATGGAGCTGGGCTCGCGCGGGACGGCCCGCTACGAGACGCTCAGCGCCATCCCGATCGACGACTTCATCGCCGCGCTCTAACCGTGGCCCCGCGGGTGCTGGTGGTGGGCGGCGGGGGGCGCGAGCACGCGCTCGTCCGCACGCTGCTGCGCAGCCCGCAGTCCCCCGAGGTGCTGGCCGCGCCGGGGAACGCCGGCATAGCGGCCGACGGCGTGGAGTGTTTGCCGGACCAGGACCTGGTTTCCCTGGCGGGTGAGCGAGCTGTCGACCTCGTCGTCGTCGGTCCAGAGGCGCCGCTGGTGGCAGGCCTGGTCGACGGCTTGGCGGCGGCCGGCACCGCCGCCTTCGGGCCGTCCGGGGCCGCCGCGCGGATAGAGGGGTCGAAGGCGTACGCCAAGGAGCTGATGAAGCGCTGCGGGGTGCCGACCGCGGCTCACGCCGTCTTCCGCGATCGCGAGGAGGCCGCGGCGCACCTGGCGTGCGCCTCCTATCCGGCCGTGTTGAAGGCCGACGTGCTGGCCGCCGGCAAGGGAGTGATCATCGCCGCCGACGAACGCGAGGCGCGCGCCGCACTCGACGTCTTTTTCGGCGAACGCCGCTTCGGCGAGACTCAGGTGGTGCTCGAGGAGTTCCTCGAGGGCGAGGAGCTCTCGCTGCTCGCCCTCTGCGACGGCGAGCGCGCCGTGCCGCTGGCGCCCGCCCAGGACTACAAGCGCATCTTCGACGGCGACGAGGGGCCCAATACGGGTGGGATGGGCAGCTATTCGCCCGTGCCCGGGTTCGATGTCGCGCGCGCCCGGGAGATCGCGGCCGTCGCGCACCAGCCGATCGTGGATGAGCTGCGCGCCCAGGGTACGCCGTTCCACGGGGTGCTCTACGCGGGTCTGATGATGACCGCGGCGGGGCCCAAGGTGCTCGAGTACAACGCCCGCTTCGGCGACCCGGAGACGCAGGCGGTACTGCCGCGGCTGCGCTCCGACCTGCTCGAGCTGCTCGAGGCCTCGACCCGCCCGGGCGGGCTCGCGGGGATCGAACCGGAGTGGTCGCCGGACTGGGCGGTGACCGTGGTGCTCGCCTCGCGCGGCTACCCCGACAGCTCGTCGAGCGGCGACCGCATCTCCGGCCTCGACGAGGTCGAGGATGTGGAGGTCTTCCACGCCGCGACGGCGCGGGACGGCGCCGACTTCGTGACCGCCGGCGGGCGGGTGCTGAACGTGACGGCGCTCGGATCCAGCCCCGGCGAGGCGCGCGACCGCGCGTACGCCGCAGTCGAGCGGATCGACTTCGACGGCCGGCAGGTGCGCGGCGACATCGCCGCGCGAGCGGTGGACCGGGTGGAGGCATGAGAGCGGGTAGGGTCGCCTCGTGAGCGGGACCGAGGAGTTCGCGGGTGTGGCGGAGACCGAGGTCGAGCACCAGTTCGACGAGCTCGACGTGGACGACGGCCCGAGGGTCGGCATCGTCATGGGCTCCAAGAGCGACATGCCCGTCATGGAGCGGGCCGGCGAGGAGCTCGACGAACGCGGCATCCGCTTCGAGATCCGCGTCATGAGCGCCCACCGCGACCCCGACACGGTCGCCGACTACGCCCGCAATGCGCGCATGCGCGGCCTACGGGTGATCATCGCCGGGGCGGGGCTGTCCGCCGCGCTGCCCGGGGTCGTCGCCGCGCACACCGACCTGCCGGTGATCGGCGTGCCGCTGACCTCGAAGACCTCCATCGCGGGCGGCCTCGACGCGCTGCTCTCGATCGCCCAGATGCCCCCGGGCGTGCCCGTCGGGTCGGTGGGAGTGGACAACGCCAAGAACGCCGCGGTGCTGGCGGCGCGCATCCTCGCCGCGTGATCGAGCGCTACACCCGCCCCGAGATGGGTGCCGTCTGGTCCGAGCAGCGCAAGCTCGACACCTGGCTGCAGGTTGAGCTGGCGGTTGTGGACGCGCTGGCCGAGCGGGGCGTCGTGCCCACCGAGGACGCGGCGCAGGTGCGCGAGCGGGCCACGTTCACGCCCGAGGCTGTGCGCGAGCGCGAGCAGGTGACCGACCACGACGTCGCCGCCTTCGTGGACGTCGTGGCAGGGTCGGTCGGCGACGCCGGCCGCTGGGTGCACCACGGCCTGACCTCCTCGGACGTGCTCGACACCGCGCTAGCCCTCCAGGTCTCCCAGGCCGGCCTGGTCCTGGCCGGCGGGGCGCGCGAGTACCGCGACGCACTGGTACGGCGCGCCCGCGAGCAGGTCGACACGCTCTGCGTCGGGCGCACGCACGGCATCCAGGCCGAGCCGACCACGTTCGGGGTGAAGCTGGCCGGCTTCGCCTTCGAGGCCGAGCGCAACCTGCACCGCCTGGAGCGGGCGGTGGAGGGGGTCTCGGTCGGTGCCCTGTCGGGCGCCGTCGGCACCTACTCGGCCAACGGGCCCGAGATCGAGGTCGCGGTGCTGGGGCGACTCGGGCTCGGGCGCGAGGACGTCTCGACGCAGGTGGTGCCGCGCGACCGCCACGCCGAGCTGCTGGAGGCGATCGCCCTCGCGGGCGCGGGCCTCGAGCGCTTCGCGACGGAGGTCCGCCACCTGCAGCGGACCGAGGTGCGCGAGGTCGAGGAGCCGTTCCGCGTAGGCGCCCAGAAGGGCTCGTCGGCGATGCCGCACAAGCGCAACCCGATCCTGTCCGAGCGCATCGTGGGCATCGCGCGCCTGCTGCGCGGGTACGCGCTGACCGGCCTGGAGAACGTCGCTCTCTGGCACGAGCGCGACATCTCCCACTCGTCCGCCGAGCGCGTGGCCCTCCCGGACGCGACGATCCTGCTCGACTACGCCCAGCACGTGGCCACGCGGGTGGTCGACGGCATGGTCGTGCACCCGGACCGGATGCTCGCGAACCTGGAGGCCACCAACGGCGCGCTGTTCTCGCAGCGCGCGCTGCTGGCGCTGGTGGAGAGCGGCACCGCGCGCGACGAGGCCTACCGGATCGTCCAGGAGAACGCGCAGCGCGCGTGGGACACCGGAACCCACTTCCGGGAGCTGCTGGGCGCCGCGGCGCCGGGCCTCGACCTGGACGCCGTCTTCGACCCCCAGGCGTTCGTGCGCCACGCCGCCGCGATCGTCGGGCGGCTCGACCGGCTCGCCTAGTCGTACTCGCGTCCACTGCGGCTCGCCGGCTCCAGCCGGGCGCCCGCATCCGCGAGCGTCGCGCGCGCCCGAACGCCAAGCACAAGCGCAAGGCCAAGAGCAAGCAGCGCTGCCAGCCGGCGCGCCGCGGCCGCGCACGCGGGTCCGCCGCAGGGGGTCGCCCGACGCGGTCGACGCCAAGCCCGCCGGCGCAAGGTCAAGCGGCGAGTGGTCGTTCACTCTGTCGCGGCCGCTCGTCGGCTCCGGTTCGGTGACCATCGAGCTGCGCACGTCGGCGAGGACCCGCACAACCTGGTCGTGAGCCCCGATGACGGCAGCCACGTGCCGCTGGCCGGCTGGGCCGACACCGCGCCCGGCGCGACGCTGCGCCAGTCGGTGACGCTCGGCGCGGGCCGCTATCAGCTCTGGTGCTCCCTCGCGGGTCACGAGCAGCAGGGGCATGTCGGCCGACCTGGTCGTCGAGTAGCACAAGCCGCGTTTGTTGGACATGGTGGCGCGGTTCGCCGGCCCGTACCGTCGCCCCATGCCCGTGATGCTCGGACTGCTCGGCGTGCTCGGCTTCAGCTTCACGCTGCCGGCTACGCGGGTGGCCGTCGATGGGCTCGATCCGGTCTTCGTGGGCCTCGGTCGCGCCGCCGTGGCGGCGCTGCCGGCGGCCCTGCTGCTGGCTCTGTGGCGCGAGCGCTTGCCGGACCGCGCCACGCTCGTCCGCCTGGCGTTGGTCGCCCTCGGCGTGGTCTTCGGCTTCCCGCTGCTGTCCGCGCTGGCGCTGCGCGAGCTGACCGCCGCGCACAGCGCGGTGATCGTGGGACTGCTCCCGGCGGCCACCGCGGTGATGGCCGTGGCGCGAGCGGGGGAGCGGCCTTCGGCCGGCTTCTGGGTGGCCAGCACGGCGGGCCTGGCAGCCGTGATCGCCTTCGCGGCATCGCAGGGCGCCGGGGTGAGCGGCGCCGACCTACTGGTCATCGGCGCCGTAGCGCTGGGGGCGATCGGCTACGCCGAGGGCGGGACGCTGGCCCGCGACATGGGCGGCAGCCGGGTGATCTGCTGGGCGCTCGTGCTGTCGCTGCCGCTCACGCTGCCGATCGGCGCCACGGCGGGTCTGGCCGGCGGAGTCGACGCGCCGGCCGACGCGTGGCTCGGCTTCGCCTACGTGGCGCTCGTGAGCATGTTCCTCGCCTTCTTCGCCTGGTACGCGGCCCTTGCCCGGGGCGGAGTGGCGAAGATCGGACAGGTACAGCTGGTGCAGCCGCTGTTGACGCTCGGATGGGCCGCGGCCCTGCTCGGCGAGCATGTGAGCGCCGCCACGCTGGTCGCCGCACTCGCCGTGGTCGCGAGCGTTGTGGCCACCCAGCGCGCCCGCGTCAGCCGAGCGGCGCCTCCCCGCAAAGTGCAGGATGCAAGCCCGGACGGCTACCCCGGACGCCCGGGGGTCGACTTCCCCCGCTGATAGCCTCGCCAGGGTGAGCGAAGCCGCCGCGCTCATCGCCCAGGGCAAGGTCCGCGACATCTACGAAGCGGGCGAAGACCGCCTGCTCCTGGTCGTGTCCGACCGCATCTCCACCTATGACGTGGTGCACCCCACGCCGATCCCCGACAAGGGCAAGGTGCTGACCGGGCTCACGGCCTTCTGGTTCGACAAGACGGCCGACATCTGCCCCAACCACCTGATCTCGTACACCGACGTCCCCGAGGAGCACCGCGGGCGGGCGATGCTGGTCGAGAGGCTCGAGATGGTGCCGGTCGAGTGTGTCGTGCGCGGCTACATCACCGGCTCGGGCTGGAAGGACTACCACGCCACCGGCGCGGTTTGCGGGATCGAGTTGCCGGCCGGGTTGCGCGAGTCCGAGCAGCTGCCCGAGCCGATCTTCACGCCGGCCACCAAGGCCGAGGTCGGGGACCACGACGAGAACGTGGATTTCGACCGCGCGGCCGAAATCGTGCGCGACCGCGAGCTGCTGGAGGAGCTGCGCCGGCTCTCGATCGAGGTCTACCGGCGCGGCGCCGCGCACGCGCGCGAACGCGGGATCATCCTCGCCGACACGAAGTTCGAGTTCGGCCGCCGTTCCGACGGCACCCTCGTGCTGGGCGACGAGGCCATGACGCCGGACTCTTCGCGCTTCTGGCCGGCCGACGGCTACGAGGCCGGGCGGTCGCAGCCGAGCTTCGACAAGCAGTACGTGCGCGACTGGGCGAGCGCGTCCGGCTGGGACAAGTCCCCGCCGGCTCCGGAGCTCCCGGAGGAGGTGGTCGAGCGCACGCGCGCCCTCTACGTCGAGGCGTACGAGCGCATCGCCGGTGAGCCCTTCGAGCGCTGGCTGGAGCGCTCTTGAGGGCACGCGTCCTGATCAGGCCGAAGCAGGGCATCCTCGATCCCCAGGGCCAGGCTGTGGAGCAGGCGCTGCCCGCACTCGGCTTTCAAGGCGTGCACAACGTCCACGTAGGCCGGCTGATCGAGTTGGACGTGGAGGACCCCGCCCAGATCCCGGAGATGTGTGAGCGGCTGCTGGCGAATCCGCTGATTGAGGACTACGAAGTCGTGGAGGCGCCGTGAGGTTCGGCGTCGTCCGCTTCCCCGGGTCGTGCGACGAGGTCGACGCGCTGCTCGCCTGCCGCCGCTTCGGCGACGCGGACCTGCTCTGGCACAAGGACCGCGACCTCGACGGTGTCGATGCCGTCGTCGTTCCCGGTGGCTTCTCCTACGGGGACTACCTGCGCGCCGGCGCGATCGCCCGCTTCTCGCCGCTGATGGAGACGGTCATCGAGTTCGCCCGTGAGGGCGGCCCGGTGCTGGGGATCTGCAACGGCTTCCAGGTGCTGTGCGAGGCGGGGCTGCTGCCGGGTGCGCTGCTGCCGAACCGCTCGCTGCGCTTCGTCTGCCGCCAGGTGGACGTCGTCGTCGAGAACCCCGACACGCCATTCACGCGCGCGTGTGCCCGTGACCAGGTGCTGTCGGTGCCGGTCAAGCACACCACCGGCCGCTACTACGCGCCGGGGGTTCCCGAGGAGCAGGTCGTGCTGCGATATGCGCCGGGACACAACCCGAACGGCGCGCAGGACGACATCGCGGGCGTGTGCAACGCCGCGGGCAACGTGCTCGGGCTGATGCCGCATCCCGAGCACGCGGTCGACCCGCTCACCGGGTCAGCCGACGGCGGCCGGCTGTTCGAGTCGCTTGCGAGGCCCGAAGCGGCCGGCTCGGCCGGCCGCGCAGGGTTCGGGATCGCACCGGTCGCGTGAGCGCCTCGGCACTCGCGCCGCATCGCGAGCTCGGGCTCACCGACAGCGAGTACGAGGCGATCCGCGCCCGCATGGGGCGCGAGCCGAACGCGCTCGAGCTGGCGGTGTTCTCGCTGATGTGGTCGGAGCACTGCGCCTACAAGCACTCCAAGAAGCTGCTGGGCAAGCTGCCCACCGAGGGCCCTCACCTGCTCATGGGGCCGGGCGAGAACGCCGGCGTCGTGGACGTGGGCGACGGTCTGGCGGTGGCATTCAAGGTGGAGTCGCACAACCATCCGAGCGCCGTCGAGCCGTTCCAGGGCGCGGCCACCGGGGTGGGCGGCATCCTGCGCGACATCTTCGCGGTGGGGGCACGCCCGATCGCGGTGCTCGACTCGCTGCGCTTCGGCGAGCTGGACTCGCCGCGCTCGCGTTACCTGTTCGACTGGGCCGTCAAGGGCATCGGCCACTACGGCAACTCGATCGGCGTTCCCACGGTCGGCGGCGAGGTCAGCTTCGAGCCGGCCTACGAGCACAACTGCCTGGTCAACGCGATGTGCGTGGGCCTGGCCCGCAAGGAGCGGCTGATTCGCAGCGCGGCGGCGGGGGTCGGCAACGTGCTCGTGCTGCTGGGCGCGCGCACAGGCCGGGACGGGATCGGCGGTGCGTCCGTGCTGGCCAGCGCCGAGCTGTCGGACGAGGACGCCTCCAAGCGTCCGTCCGTCCAGATCGGCGACCCCTTCGAGGAGTCGAAGCTGATCGAGTGCTGCCTCGAGCTGCTCGAGCGCGAGACGCTGGCCTCGCTGCAGGACCTGGGCGCCGCCGGGCTGTCCTCGTCCTCGTCGGAGATGGCGTCCAAGGGCGAGGTCGGCCTCGACCTCGATGTGGCGCGCGTGCCCCTGCGCGAGGCCGAGATGGAGCCCTTCGAGATCATGATCTCCGAGTCGCAGGAGCGCATGCTGTGCGTGGTCGAGCCCGAGCGACTGGAGGAGCTGCTCGTGGTGTGCGACCGGTGGGACGTGCGCGCCACGCCGATCGGTTCGGTTACCGACACGCGCCGGCTGCGCGTGTTCGACGGCGACGATCTGGTCGGCGACATGCCGGTCGAGGCGCTGGTCGACGACTGCCCGCTCTACGACCTCGAGCCCGAGCGGCCGAGCGCTCCGATCTACCCCGACCCGCCGGCGCGGCTGGCCGGGGACGAGGGCCGCGAGGAGACGCTGATGGCGCTGCTGGGCGCACCCTCGATCGCGTCTAAGCGCTTCGTCTTCGAGCAGTACGACCCGATCGTCGGGTCGCGGACCGTGCGCAGGCCGCAGGCCGCCGACGCCGCCGTGCTGGCGCTCGCGAACGACGGCGGCAATGGGGCGATCGCCGTGTCGATCGACGGCAACGGCCGGCGGGTCGCGTGCGACCCGTACACCGGCGCGGTCGAGGCGGTGCTCGAATGCGCCCGCAACCTCGCGTGCGTGGGCGCCGAGCCGCTCGGGCTGACCAACTGCCTCAACTTCGGCAACCCGGAGAAGCCCCACATCGCGTGGCAGCTCACGCGCTCCGTCGAGGGGCTGCGCGACGCCTGCCTCGCGCTCGGCGTGCCGGTGGTGGGTGGGAACGTGTCGCTCTACAACGAGGGCGGCGGCGGGCCGATCTACCCGACGCCGATCGTGGGCATGGTGGGCAGCCTGCCCGACCCGGGGAGCGTGCCGCGGATCGGCTTCGCGCAGGACGGGCACGCGGTGGCGCTCGTGGGGCCGTTCGAGCCCGCTTTGGACGGCTCCGAGCTCGCCAAGCTGCGCGGGCGCCTGGGAGACTCGCTGCCGGCGGTGGACCTCGCGGCGCAGGCGCGCGCCCTGGCCGAGCTGCGAAAGACGGTGCGAGGCGGCGGCCTGCCGACCGCGCACGACATCTCCGAGGGCGGACTTGCAGTGGCGCTGGCCGAATGCTGCATCGAGGGCGGGCGGGGCGCGAGCATCGACGGCCTGGAGGCCTCAGACGAGGCGATCTTCGGCGAGGGCCCGGGCGGGGTGGTCATCGCCGGCCCGCGCGAGGCGGTCGAAGCGGTGGCGGGCGCGCGCGTGATCGGCACGGTGGGCGGCGAGGCGCTAGAGGTCAACGGGGCGCTGTCCGTGCCGGTCGTCCAGCTGCGCGACGCCTACGAAGGCGCCATCCCGGCGGCCTTCGCCTGACGGCGGCCGGGGGCCTCGCGCCTCGGCCAACGGCCACCCCCGCTGGTACGCTCTGAACGGAGCGGGAGCCCGGCCGCTGACGGCATTCCGGGCGTCCGCCAATCACCTCATGAATCGAGTGGCACTCGACGACCGCGACGGACCTCGCGACGAGTGCGGCGTCTTCGGCGTCCACGCGCCGGAATCGGACGTCGCCCGGCTCGCGTACTTCGCGCTGTTCGCGCTTCAGCACCGGGGCCAGGAGTCCGCGGGGATCGCGACCACCGAGAACGGCCACATCATGACCGTGCGCGACCTGGGCCTGGTCTCGCAGGTGTTCGACGAGGAAAAGCTGCGCGCCCTCCAGGGCGAGATGGCGATCGGCCACGTGCGCTACTCGACCACCGGCTCCTCGGCCTGGGAGAACGCCCAGCCCGTGTGGCGCTCCGACCGCCGCCAGGTGGCGCTGGCGCACAACGGGAACCTCATCAACGCCGTCGAGCTGCACGCGCTCCTCAGCGAGCAGGGCGTGCAGTTCCGCGGCACGTCGGACTCCGAGATCATCGCGGCGCTGCTCTCCACCCACGACGCGCGCCGGATCGAGGACGCGCTGGCGGACGTGATGCCGCGCCTCGAGGGCGCGTTCTCCACGGTCGTGATGACCAAGGACAGCGTCGTTGGGTTCCGCGACCCCGCGGGGCTGCGGCCGCTCGCGCTCGGCCGGCTCGGCGACAGCTACTGCCTGGCGTCGGAGAGCTGCGCCTTCGACATCATCGGCGCCGAGCTGCTGCGCGAGGTGCAGCCCGGCGAGATGGTGTCGCTAGGCGAGCGTGGCATCGAGACGCGGCAGGTGGTCGAGTCCGGCCGCAAGGCCTTCTGCGTGTTCGAGCACATCTACTTCGCTCGCCCGGATTCGATCCTCGAGGGCAACCGCACCCAGGTGTCGCGTCGCAAGATGGGCGAGATCCTGTTCCGCGAGGCGCCGGTCGACGCCGACGTGGTGATCGCCGTGCCGGACTCGGGCAACCCGGCGGCGACCGGCTACTCGAAGGCCTCGGGCATCCCGCGCGACGACGGCCTGATCAAGAACCGCTACGTGGCGCGAACGTTCATCCAGCCCGGCCAGGAGTTGCGCAAACACGGGTTGCGCATGAAGTTCAACCCGCTGCGCGAGGTTGTCGCGGGCAAGCGCCTGGTGGTGGTCGACGACTCGATCGTGCGCGGCAACACCACCCGCCAGATCGTCCGGATGCTGCGCGGCGTGGGCGCACATGAGATCCACATGCGCATCTCGGCGCCGCCGATCCGGCATCCCTGCCACTACGGGATCGACATGTCGACGACGCAGGAGATGGTTGCCCACGGCCGCACCGAGGAGGAGATCGCCGAAGAGTTGGGCTGCGACTCGCTCGCCTACCTGTCGCTCGACGGTGTGTACGAGGCGATCCGCTCCACACGCGCGACCCACTGCGACGCCTGCTTCTCGGGCGACTACCCGCTGGCCCGTACCGAGTCCGCAAACGGCAAGTTCGCGCTCGAGGACCTGGCCGTAGTCCGCAGCTAGAGCGCCGCGAAGGCCCCGCCGGGCTCGGCGAAGGCGCGCAGCTCGACAGCCTTGCCGTCGCGGAAGCGCCACAGGTGGCTGAGTCGGCGGGTCTCGGTGATGCCGGTGTGGCGCCCGCGCATCTCCATGGAGACCTCGATGGCGATCCGATCTCCGCGCTCCTCCACGCGCCCGGGATCGAACTGCAGGGCCTCGAGCGCGTCCCTGAGGCTTTCGAAGAACGCGCTCACCTCGTCGTGACCGCGGCATACCGGCTCGGAGTCGAGCCAGATCCCGGCCGGGTAGAACACGAGGTCCGGGTGGCTCACCTCGAGCAGCGCGGGCATGCCCGCTTTGAACCCGTGGTCGCCGTAGACCGGTTTCAGCAGTTCGAACAGGTCGCCCACGGCCGTCACGGCGTGACATCTCCGCGACGTGCGTGAAACCTTCGCCAACGCGCGCTGCTCCCGCCGCGCCCGCCGCTACTGTGGCCCTCCCCGATGGACCTGAAATCCGCGCTCCACTCCATGTTCGGCTTCGGCGACTTCCGCCCCGGCCAGCGTGAGGCCTGCGAGGCGGCTCTGGCCGGCCGCGACGTCCTCGTCGTGATGCCGACGGGGTCGGGCAAGTCGCTCTGCTATCAGCTGCCGGGCCTGCTGCGCGACGACCTCACGGTGGTCGTCTCTCCGCTGGTGGCGCTGATGCAGGACCAGGTCGAGGCGCTCGCGGCGCGCGGCCTGGGCGACCGCGTCGCGCTCGTCAACGCGCAGCAGGACGGCTCCGCGAACGCCGGCGTGCTCGCGCGCGCCGCCGCGGGCGACCTGCGCCTGCTCTACGTGGCGCCGGAGCGCTTCGCCGCGCCGGGCTTCCTCGAGCGGATGCGCGAGGTTCGCGTGGGGCTGTTCGTTGTTGACGAGGCGCACTGCGTCTCGCAGTGGGGGCACGACTTCCGCCCCGACTACTTCCGTCTTGCGGACGCGGCGCGGGCTCTTGGCGCGCAGGCCCTGATCGCCTCCACGGCCACGGCCACTCCGCGCGTGGCGGTCGACGTCGAGCGCCGGCTCGGTCTCAGCGATCCGCTCCGTGTGGCCACCGGCTTCGACCGGCCCAACATCGCGTTCGCGGTGGCGCGGCCGGGAGGGCACGAGAAGCGGCCGCTGATCGCGGAGGCGCTGCGCGGCGAGGACCGCCTGCCGGCCATCGTGTACGCGGGCACCCGCGCCGGCGCCGAGGAGATC
>JACCSF010000280.1 GCA_013813135.1 Thermoleophilaceae bacterium
ACGGACTATCTGGTTCAGGCGCGCACGCTCGTGCCCGACGCCAAGCGCGTGCTGCTGACCGCATACGCCGACACCGAGGCGGCGATCGCGGCGATCAACGAGGTCGCCCTCGACTACTACCTGCTCAAGCCGTGGGACCCGCCCGAGGAGGAGCTCTATCCGGTGGTCGAGGACCTGCTCAGCACCTGGGAGGCCGGCGCGGCGCTCGAAAACGGCGGCGTGCGGATCGTCGGTCACCGCTTCTCGCGGGATTCCCACGACCTGCGCGACTTCCTCGCTCGCAACCGAGTTCCGGCTCGCTGGCTGGACGTGGAGCGCGACAGCGAGGCCCGCGAGCTGCTCCAGGTGGCGGGCGTGGCCGACGACCGCCTGCCGGTCGCGCTGCTCGAGGACGGCTCGGTGCTGGAGCGGCCGACGGTGCTCGAGCTGGCCGAGCGCCTTGGAGTCGCCGGACAGCCGGCTCAGAAGCACTACGACCTGGTGATCGTCGGTGGCGGGCCGGCGGGGCTTGCCGCGGCCGTGTACGGCGCATCCGAGGGACTGCGCACGGTCATGGTCGA
This sequence comes from Thermoleophilaceae bacterium, assembly GCA_013813135.1. Lineage (GTDB taxonomy): Bacteria > Actinomycetota > Thermoleophilia > Solirubrobacterales > Thermoleophilaceae > JACVRW01. The sequence goes on from JACCSF010000280.1 coordinate 561, forward strand.
GCGCGAGGCGCCCGGCGGCCAGGCCGGCCAGTCCAGCCGGATCGAGAACTATCTCGGCTTCCCGAATGGCCTCAGCGGCTCCGACCTGGCGCGCCGCGCCACCGACCAGGCGCGCCGGCTCGGCGCCGAGCTGCTGACGGTCCAGGACGCGGTCGGGCTGCGCGCCGAGGGAGCCGGGCGGATCGTGGAGCTCACGGACGGCGGCGAGCTGAGCGCCAACTGCGTGCTGGTGGCCTCCGGCGTCTCCTACCGGCAGCTCGACGCGCCGGGGTTCGCCGAGCTGACCGGGGAGGGCGTCTACTACGGCGCGGCGCTGGCCGAGGCGCGCTCCTGCTCCGAGCAGCACGTGGTGATCATCGGCGGGGCGAACTCCGCCGGCCAGGCGGCGGTGCACTTCAGCGGCCATGCCGCGCAGGTCACGATGCTCGTCCGCGGCCCGGGGCTGGAGCGCTCGATGTCGCACTACCTGATCGAGCAGCTCGCGGCGCTGCCGAACGTCACCGTCCGGACCGACAGCACGGCGGTTGCCGCGGAGGCCGAGGGAGGCCGGTTGCGGCGGCTGCGAGTCCGCGGCCCCGACGGCGCCGAGTCGCCGCTCGAGGTGGACGCCTGCTTCGTGTTCATCGGCGGCTCGCCGCGGACGGACTGGCTCGAAGGCGTGGTCGCGCGCGACGCGCGCGGCTTCATCCTCGCCGGTCCCGACGCGCACGCCCAAGGCTGGCCGCTCAAGCGCGATCCCTACCCGCTCGAGACCAGCGTGCCCGGCATCTTCGTGGCAGGCGACGTGCGCGCGCGCTCGATCAAGCGCGTGGCCAGCGCGGTCGGCGAGGGCTCGATGGCGGTCTCGCTGATCCACGAGTACCTGGCCAGCGCATGAGCGAGGCCGCCGTCACACTGGCGGAGCTGCGCGCGGTGGACCTCTTCGACGACCTCGACGACGAGCAGCTCGCCGAATGGGTCGCCGTCGCCCGCGTGCGGCGCTTCGAGGCGGGCGAGCGGCTGGCCGAGCAGGGCGAACCCGTGCCGGGACTTCAGCTTCTGCTGGAGGGCCACGCCCAGGCCCTCCGCGTCGAAGGAGAGCGCACGGAGCCGGTCGGCCGCCAGGAGGCCCCGACCTGGCTGGGCGCGATCGCCGTGCTGACGGGCGGACCGATCGGAGTGCGGATGCAGGCGGACACCGCCTGTCGCGTGGCGCTGGTCGAGTCTGACGACTTCATGCGCCTCGCTTTCGCTCAGCCGGCCGTGCACCGACGGGTGATGCAGCAGGTCGCCCCCGTGATGAGCCGGATCACCGGGATCGAGCAGAACCGCGAGCGGCTCGCCTCGCTCGGCACGATGGCGGCGGGTCTGGCGCACGAGCTGAACAACCCCGCCGCCGCGGCTCGCCGGGCGGCCGCGCAGATGGAGGAGGCGCTGGACGTGATCGGCTCGACGGTCGGCCGCTTCGTCGACTCGGGCGTCGCGCTGGAGGAGGCGCAGCAGCTCGTCGCGCTGCAGCGCGAGGCGCTCGCGGACGCCCAGCAGCGGACGGCGCTGGACACCCTCGACGCGGCCGACGCCGAGGACGAGCTGCTCGCGCAGCTGGAGGAGCTGGGCGTGCCCGAGCCGTGGCGCCTGGTCGAGCCGCTGGCAGCGGCGGGCGTGAGCCGCAGCTGGGT
>JACCSF010000113.1 GCA_013813135.1 Thermoleophilaceae bacterium
GCCGTCGGCCGCGTCGGCCTGCATGGCCGCGTCGGGCAGCCGGTCGGTTACCGCCACGGTGAGGCCGGCCAGCGGGCGTAAGCCCGTCCGCGGCCCCGTGGCGAGCCGCGGCAGCCATGCCCCCGCCCCCATCGTCTGCAGCAGCGCCGCGCAATCCGCAACGGTGCGCGCCATCGGGCCGGCGTGATCGATGCTGCTCGCCACCGGGATCAGGCCCGCGGGCGGAACCAGGCCGTACGTGGGCTTGATGGTGCTCAGGCCGCAGAAGGAGGCAGGAAAGCGCAGGGAGCCGCCGGTGTCGGTGCCCGTCGCGGCCGGGACCATCCGAGTGGCCAGGGCGGCCGCGGAGCCGCCGCTCGAACCGCCGGCCGAGCGGGCGGGCCGCCAGGGGTTGCCCACCTGGTCGGTGGTCGGGCCGGCGCCGAACTCGTGGGTGTGGGTGTGGCCGAGCAGGACCATGCCGGCCGCGCGCAGGCGCGCCCAGACGGCGCTGCTCTCGCTCGCGACGTTGCCCTCGAGCACCCGGCTCGACGCCGTCAGCGGCAGGCCGCGCACCGCGTAGAGGTCCTTGAGGCCAAGCGGGATGCCGCACAGCAGCGGGGCCCGCCTGCCGCTCGCGAGGCGCCGGTCCGCAGCGTGCGCGTGCCGCAGCGCGACCTCCGGGTAGAGCCGCACCCAGGCGTTGATGGCCTTGGGCGCGCCGTCAAACGATAGGAGGCCGCCGTTGCGCACCTCGATGCGCTCCAGGCAGGCCCGCGCGAGCTCGACGGCCGAAAGCTGCCGGGCGTGCAGCAGCGCAGCAGCCTCCACCAGCCCCAGGTCGGCGGGATCGGTCCTTTGATCCCAGGTGGCCGTCGAGGCGCGGGAGCGCTTGGCCCGGCTGTCACCGTCCCGGCCGGCCGCCAGGGCCCGGCCGCTCTCGCCGGCCGCGAGGGCTCCGGCGGCCGCGGCCGCCAGGAGCTCCCGGCGACGGATGGCGGCAGCGCGCGGGGGTCTCGGCACCGCCTACATGCTAGGTCCGAGCGGCGGCCAGCCCGCGCACCAACTCGACGATCTCCGGCGGCGCCTTCTCGGGCGAGCCCGCATCGAAGGGAGGCTCGGGGTCGTACTCGATGCCCAGCTGAATCGCCTGCGCGATCTCGGGGCCGGCGATCTTCGCGGCCAGAACGAGGCCCATGTCGATGCCGGACGACACGCCGGCGGCGGTGATGATCTTGCCCTGTTGGACGACGCGGCGGCCCGTCGGGCGAGCGCCGAAGCGCTCCAGCGCCTCGAGATCGAGCCAATGGCTGGTGGCATCCAGACCGTCGAGAACGCCCGCGGCGCCGAGCAGCAGCGAGCCTGTGCAGACCGAGGTGGTCCACTGGGAGGTCTCGTGTGCGCGGCGTATCCAGCCGACGAGGCGCTCGTCGTCGAGCGCGTCATAGGTGCCGATGCCACCCGGCACGATCAGGATGTCAGGGTCCGGAAGGTCCTCGAAGGCCGCGTCCGCGTGCAGGTGGAGCTGGCCCGTGTCGGTGCCTACGGGACCAGGCTCTGCCGCGAGCCAGGTGATCTCCGCGCCGGGGAGACGCTGAACCACCTCGTAGGGGCCGACGGCGTCGAGCGTGGTGAAACGGTCGTAGAGCGGGATGGCGATCTTCACGGGATGAGCCTCCTGGGGGTCAAGCCGCCTCTGGCGGCACGGTCAAGCCGCCTCCGAGCGGAAGCGGCCGCGGTAGCCGGCCGGGCTGACGCCGACACGCCGCCTGAACGCCCGCCGCATCGTCTCGACCGTGCCGAAGCCGGCCCGGCGGGCGATCGTCTCCACCGGCAGGTCGCCCGTCGCGAGCGCGATGCGGGCGCTCTCTACGCGCGCGGTCTCGACGTAGGCCGCCGGCGTCTGGCCGGTCTCGTCGCGAAAAGCACGCGCGAAGTTGCGCTCGCTCATGCATGCGCGGCGGGCGAGTGCGGGCACCGACAGGTCCTCGCCCAGGTGGTCCGGCAGCCACTGCTGCAGCTCTCGCAGCGGCTCGCGCTCGGCCATCTGCGCCGCGAGCTGGGCGCTGAATTGAGCCTGGCCGCCGGGCCGCTTGAGGAAGAGCACCAGCCAGCGCGCCGTGTGCAGGGCGATCTCCCGGCCGAGGTCCTCCTCCACCAGCGCCAGCGCCAGGTCCATGCCGGCGGTCACCCCCGCCGACGTGATCACGTGCCCGTCCCGTACGAAGATCGGGTCGGACTCCACCACGACCTCCGGGTGGCGGCGCGCCAGCTCGCCGCACGACGCCCAATGCGTGGTCGCGCGGCGTCCGTCGAGCAGACCGGCGCGAGCGAGCAGGAACGCTCCGGTGCAGACCGAGGTCACGCGTCGCGAACGCTTCGCGGCAGCGCTGAGCCAGGTGACGAACCGCTCGTCGCGAGCGGCGGCGTGCACGCCGCGCCCGCCGGCCACGAGCAGGGTGTCGATCGGGCCGCGGCATTTGTCGATGGTGCTGTCCGGGTGGAGCGAGACGCTCGAGGTGCGCAGCGGCCCCGGGCGAGTCGCGACGACCTCGACCGTGTAGGCGTTCTTCGACGTGAGCTGCGTCGCCGTGCCGAAGACCTCCGCCGGGCCGAGCACGCCCAGGGTTTGAACGCGTGGAAAGGCAGCAATGACAACGCGGGGCATGCGCTCATGGTCACGCTTCGGGCGTTTGGCCGCAAGGACACGATGCGGACGATTTCTGCCACACCGGGCCGGGCGACGAGCCCCGGGGCTCAGGCCGGCGTGAAGCGGAACGTCACCACGTCACCGTCGCGGAGCTCGTAGTCGCGGCCCTCCACGCGCGAGAGGGCCTGCTCTCGCGCCGCCGTGTAGCCGCCGGAGCGCACGAGGTCCTCCCAGAACGTCACCTCGGCCGCGACGAAGCCGCGCTCCATGTCCGTGTGCACCGCCCCGGCGGCCCGGCGCGCGCGGGTGCCCCGCTCGATCGCGCGCGCCCGCGCCTCCTTGCCCTGCCCGGCGGTGAAGAACGAGATCAGGTGCAGCAGCTCGAAGGCCTCGCGGATCACGGTGGCCAGGCCGGACTCGTGCACGCCCAGCTCCTCGCGCATGCCCGCCGCCTCCTCTTCGTCGAGCTCCGCCAGCTCTGCGTCCAGGCGCGCGCTCACCGCCGTAGCACGCGCACCGCGTTCCTGCGCCTGCTCAACCAGCGCCGGCGGCGGCTCGAGCGGCTCACCCTCCGCCACGTTCGCCACGTACAGAACCGGCTTCGAGGTGAGCGCGGTCAGGCGCGTCGCCGCGCCGGGGGCACCGTCGGGCGGCGGCACGGTCCGCGCCGCACGCCCGGCGCGCAGGGCCTCCACCACGTCGCGCAGCCAGCGCTCCTCGGCCACCAGCTCCTTGTCGCCCGACTTGGCCTGCTTGGCCACGCGGTCGAGCCGGCGCTCGGCCTGCTCGAGGTCAGCGTACAGCAGCTCGGTCTCGATCGTCTCGACATCGCCGAGCGGGTCCACCCTGCCCTCCGGGTGCACGACCTGAGCGTCGTCGTGGGCGCGGACCACGTGCAGGATCGCGTCGGTCTCGCGGATGTTCCCGAGGAACTTGTTGCCGAGGCCCTCGCCCTGATGCGCGCCCCGGACGAGTCCGGCGATGTCGTGGAACTGGATCACCTCGTGCACGAGCGGCGTGGCGCCGACGGTTTCGGCCACGCGGTCGAGCCGTTCGTCGGGCACGCCGACCACCGCCACGTTCGGCTCGAGCGTTGTGAACGGGTAGTTGGCCGCCGGGGCGCCGGCGCGCGTGAGCGCATTGAAGAGCGACGACTTGCCGGCATTCGGCAGGCCCACGATGCCGATCTTCACATGAGCCTCTCGAGCGCGCGGCCCAGGAAGGCGCCCGCCGCCACGTCGGAGGGGTAGTGGACGCCGAGGTAGGGCCGCGACAAAGCCATCGCCCCGGCGGCGGCGTACAGTGGCGGCGAAGGAAGCGCTCGCCCGAGCGCGCCCGCGGCCGCGAACGAGGTGGCGGCGTGCGCAGACGGATACGAGCGGCCGGACAGGGTCGCCACAAGCGGAGGCAGATCGTCCCCGAGGACGGGCCGCGCCCGCCGCACCACCTGCTTTACCGCTGTATTTGCGATTAGGGCAACCACCACGACGCGCATCGCGCGGAGATAGATGGGCCGGCGCGACCGATCGAGCACGAGACCGAGCGCGGCCACCCCGTGCCACAGCAGCCCGTTCTCACCGGCGTGCGCGTATACGCGCACCGCGCGCTCAAGCGGCGGCCAATGACCGCGCGTGCGCAGCAGTCGCAGGAGCTCCAGATCCACGGGCGGCCTAGAAGCCGACCCGCTGCTCTTCGGCGTCGATGCGGACGTACACGACCTGCGAGAGGTCGATCGAGATCTTCGAGTCCAGCGTCTCCAGCTCGTACCAGCGATCCGAGCGCTCCTTGGAGAGCGCCTTGTGGAGCTCCTCGTAGGAGCTCTGCTTCACGCGCGTGGGCAGCACTGGGCCGCCCTGGAAGCCGATGTCGATGCGCCTGCTGTCGTCAGCCATTAGTGCCCTTCCGCAGCTTCTACAAGTTCTGTCAGCACGCCGCCCGTCGACTTCGGATGCACGAACGCCACGCGGCTGCCCCTGATGCCCGCACGCGGCCGGTCGTCGATCAGCGCGAGCCCGGCGGCGCGCGCCTGCTCCAGGGCCGAGTCGATGTCGTCGGTCCCGTACGCGACGTGGTGCATGCCCGGCCCGTTGCGTTCGAGAAACCTGCCGACGGCGGTCTCCGGGCTGAGTGGCCGCAGCAGCTCCACGTGGTTCTCGCCGACGCCGAGCAGGACGGCCTCCACGCCCTGCTGCTCCACAGTCTCGCGGTGCTGCACCGGCATGCCGAGCCGCTCCGAGTAGAGCGAGACGGCCTCGTCGAGGTCCTCGACGGCCACGCCGATGTGATCGATCCGCCCGAACACGAGGCGGAGAGGTTACTTGGGAGGCTGCTCGGCCTCCGCGGCGGCGACGTTGGCTGGGCCGGGCTCGGACGCGACCGAGGGGGGCGCGCCGTTCAGCGGAGCGTTCTGGCCCTTGTACGCCGCCACTAGCCGTTCGATGTCCTCGCGCTCCAGCACCTCGTTCTCGAGCAGCGTGAACGCGAACGACTCCAGCAGCATGCGGTTCTCGGCCACCAGCTTGGCCGCCCGCCTATGCGCGAGGTCGGTCAGGTACTGCTGCTCCTCGTCGATCATGCGGCGTGTGTGGTCGGACATCGAGTAGTCGTCGGCGGGCAGCTGCTTCGAGGCGAGCTCGGTGCCCATGCCGTACATCGTGATCATGCCGCGGCTGATGTCGTGGACCTTGCGCAGGTCGTCCGAGGCGCCCGTGGTGACCGACCCGAACACGAGCTGCTCGGTCACCCGCCCGCCGAGCAGCACGACGAGGTAGTCGAGCAGCTCCTCCTTGGTCTTGAGGTAGCGGTCCTCCTCCGGCAGGTTGAGCGTGTAGCCGAGCGCCTTGCCGCGCGGGATGATCGAGATCCGGTGGACCTTCTCCACGGAGGGCAGCAGCTCCGAACAGAGCGCATGGCCAGCCTCGTGGTAGGCCACCACGCGCTTCTCGTGCTCGGTGATCACACGGCGCGACTGCACGCCCGCGATCACCCGCTCGAGCGCGCCCTGGAAGTCCCGCGTGAGCAGCTCCTCGCGGTGCTCGCGGCCGGCGAAGATCGCGGCCTCGTTGCAGAGGTTGGCGAGGTCGGCGCCGGTCAGGCCACTGGTCTGGCGCGCGACGATGTCGAGGTCGACCTTCTCGGCGAGCGGCTTGTCGCGCGTGTGGACGTCGAGGATCGCGCGTCGCCCCTTGAGGTCGGGCGGCGAAACGAAGATCTGGCGGTCGAAGCGGCCCGGGCGCAGCAGCGCGGTGTCGAGCTTGTCCAAGAGGTTCGACGCCGCGATCACGACGACCTCGTCACGGTCGGCGAACCCGTCCAGCTCGACCAGCAGCTGGTTGAGCGTCTGGTCCTTCTCGCCCGAGATGTCCTTGCCCCGCGTGGCGCCGACGGCGTCGAGCTCGTCGATGAAGATGATCGCCGGCGTCTCCTTGCGCGCCTGGCGGAACAGGCGGCGGATGCGCGCCGCCCCCAGCCCAGCGAACATCTCCACGAACGAGGAGGCCGACTGGGCGAAGAAGGTGGCGCTCGACTCGTGCGCGACCGCCTTCGCGAGCAGCGTCTTGCCGGTGCCGGGCGGGCCGTGCAGCAGGATGCCGCGCGGCACGCGTGCGCCGAGCTTGCGGAAGCGCTTCGGATCGCGCAGAAACTCCACGACCTCGCGCAGCTCGTCCTTCGACTCCTCCACGCCGGCCACGTCCTCCCACGCCACGGCGCCGGCAGCGGAGGGCTTGATCTCCTGCGGCTTGGTGCGCGGCATGAAGCGCAGCATCCAGAGGATCGCGAAGGCGACGACCCCCAGGAAGATGATCGGCAGCCAGACCACCGCCCAGCTCTCGACCCCGTCCCACGAGAGGCCGCCATCGGTCGCGCCGGCGGGCGGGGCGATCGGGGCGATGCTGAACGAGTCGCTGCCGTCCTCGCGCGCGAACGTCTGACTGGTCAGGTCCACCTGCCAGTCGGCCGGCAGCGTGCCACCGGGCGCGGCCAGGATCTCGCGGAAGTACTGGCGGGCCTGGTCGCAGGTGAGGTCGCCGGTCTCCTGCACCGTTAGCCGGTAGCTGCCCTTGGCGAGGGTCAGGGTCGAGATGCGCTGCTGGCCCCCGAGCTTGACCGGCTGCCTGCACTGTGCGGCCCCACCTTGGGCGTAAGCGCTCGGAGCGGCGCAGAGCAGCACCGCGAAGGCGCACAGGAGCGTCGTTCGCTTCATCTAGTAACCCAATCGGACGGTTGTGCCAACTGGTTGAGTCCTACTCGACCAGTTCCAGCCGCGGATTCGGATGAAAGCGCCGCCCCGCCTTGGCGGCGTGACGCCCACCCAGCCGCACGACGTCCGCGGTGAAGTCGTTCTCGCCGCGCACGAGCGACGAGCCGACCCCGTACGCGTCCACCGGCGCGCCGAGCTGCTCGAACCTGCGGATCTTCCCGGCGTCGAACCCGCCCGAGACCAGTATCTGCACCCGTTCATGGCCGGCCTCGTCGAGCGCGTCGCGCACGAGGGTGACCAGCTCCGGGTTGACCCCGGTGGGCTTGAACTCGCCCATCTTGTCCAGCAGCGCCTTGTCGACCATGCGCTCCGAGGTGTCCAGGCGCACCCCCCAGAGCCTGTCCCCGAGCGCACCGGCCACCTCGAGCGCCGTCCTGACCGAGTCGTTCTCGAAGTCCACCAGCACCGTCACGTTCATCTCGTCGGCGAAGCGCTCGGCGAAGGCTCTGGACGCCGTGACCGTGTCCCCGCCGAAGGCCGCGATCAGGCCGTGCGGGACCGTCCCCACTCCGCGGCCGCCCCACCAGGAGGCCTGGGCGTCGGTGGACACCCCGATCGCGCCCGCGACGTGGGCGGTCCAGCCGTCGCCGGTCTGTACGAGCCAGTGGTCGTGCCGAGCCGGGAAGAACAGGATCGGCTTGCCGCGGGCCGCCTCGACGACCTCGCGCACGTTGCGCATGATCAGGCTGCGGCGCGCCAGGCAGCCGACGTAGACGGTCTCGAGGTGGGCGAACAGCGAGTAGTCGCCCTCGATCGTCATGACGGTCTCCATCGGGGCGATCTCGTCGCCCTCGTAGAGCGCGTGAACCTCCAGCTGGTCCCAGTCGTCGCTGCAGCGCTTCAGCACGGCGATCGCCTCGTCGATGCCGCCCAGGATCGACTCGTGCTTCTGGAACACCTGCATCGTCACGCGCGGATGGTGGTCGAGCTCCTTGAGCAGCTGCCGGGTGAAGTTGAAGTAGGCGTCCGAGTAGTAGCCCGCCCGGATCCGCTCGACCGGCAGGCGAAAGACGCTCGGGTTGAGGCGCGTGCGGCGGCCCGTCTCCGTGGCCATGGTCAGGCGCTGGGCGCGGCGCCCTCGACCCCGAGGATCTCCGCCAGCGCGGCGCGTCCCACCTCGAGCTGCTCGGCCGTCGGCTCGCGGGTGCCCACCGCTCGCTGGATCTCGTGGCCGGGCAGCCTCAGCATGCGCGTAAGCGAGCTGTTCGGATGGCGCTCCGACCAGGCGAACACCTCGACGGCCACCGCGGCGCTGCCCAGCCCGACGACGACCTCGGCGGCCGGACCGCGCAGGCCGGCACTGCGCGCGGCGATGTTGCCGAGCGCCGCCACGGTCAGCATCGGTGCAACCAGGTGGGAGCCGCAGCGGTCGTGCTCCTTGAGGGCATCGGCGGCGTCGCCATCCTCCTCGTAGGCGGCGATCGCCTTGTGCTCCACGCCGTGGTAGGCGGCGAGGTCGCCGCTGCGCAGCGCCATCAGCGCCGGGGTGAGGCTGATCGCGGCGACGGCCGCCTCGCGTGCCGCCACCGAGCGCGCCACGGTGCGCACCGCCTGCCCGGCGAGCGCGGCGGCGCCCATGGCGCCGAGCGTCTTCACGTCCTGCATCGGCAGCCGCGCCTCCGGCAGCGCGCGCTTGACCAGCGGGATCACCGCCATCGCCTCCGCCAGCTTCATCACGCCGCGTACACCGGGCAGGCGCTCCGCTGAGGCGGCGCCCAGGTCCGGCTTGCGACCCGAAGCCACCGCGATCTCGCCGCCGCGCGTGCGGACGGCCGCGGCCCAGTGCGTGGGGCCGTGCACGAGCAGCCCGTTGCGCAGCGCCATGCCGCCGAGCCGCAGCTTCTCGTCGGTCATCGCAGCGTCTCCATCACGAGGTCAGAGTAGAAGCTGGCGGCAAGGCCCAGATCCTCGACGGGTACCCGCTCGTCGGCGGCGTGGATGAGCGAGTACTCCTCCACCGCGCCCATGGCGCGCTGCGGGAAGAAGCCGTAGGCCACGCAATCGGGAAATGCCGCCCGCCACCAGTGCGAATCCGAGAAGCCGGGCATCGCCATCGGTGCCACGGCGGCGCCCGGGTCCTCGAGTTCGATGAAGCGGCGGATCGAGTCCATCAAGGGCGTGTTCATGGGCGAGCGGTTACCGACCACGTCGCAGGCGAACTCCAGGCCGTAGCCGTCCTCGCCGAGCACCTCGGCGACGGCCCTCATGACGTGCTCCCTGCCCTGGTCGGGCGGGACGCGGCAGTCCACCTGCAGCTCGGCGCTCGACGGAATCACGTTGATCTTCTCGCCGGCCCTGATGATCGTGGGGGTCATGCTCACCCCGAGCATCGGTTCGATCAGCACGGCCAGGCCCGGGTCCTTGGCCTCCACCTGCCGCAGGGCCGCCTCGAGGTCCGAGGGGTCCACGCCGAGCGCCCGCAGCAGCGCCTCTGGCTCCGGCGTGAGGTCGAAGGAGGGCCGGCGCTCGCGCAAAGCGGTGAGCAGCGGGGCCATCTTCGCGAGCGCGTTGTCGCCGATGCGCGGCACCGACGCGTGGCCCGAGCGTCCTTCGGTCGTGAGCGTGAAGCGAAAAACGCCCTTCTCGGCCACGCAGACGGGGTAGACGCGCCGGCCGTCGTAGTCCACCACCGGCCCGGCGCCCTCGTTGACGACCAGGTCGCAGCGCACCCGGTCCGGGTGCTCGCGGCAGAGCCACTGGGCGCCCTCGGCAGCGCCGGTCTCCTCGTCGGCCGTGAAGACGAGCATCAGCTCGCCGGCCTCCGGGCGCCAGCCCTCCTCGACCAGCGCCAGCGCCGCGGCCGACTCGGCGGCCACCTGGCTCTTCATGTCGAGCGCGCCGCGACCCCAAACGAAGCCGTCGCGCAGCTCGCCCGACCACGGGTCCACGGTCCACTCGGATGGGTCGGCGAGCACGGTGTCGACGTGGCCGAGCAGGCACAGAGCCGGGCCGTCGGACGCCGAGCGCAGGCGGGCGATCAGGTTGGGTCTGCCCGGCACCGCCGCAAGCAGCTCGCACTCGAAGCCGGCCGGCTCGAGCAGGCCGCGCAGCCACTCCTGCGCCGGCGCCTCGTTACCGGGCGGGTTGACCGTATCGAAGCGGATCAGCCGCTGCAGCAACTCGGTGGTGCGGCGCTCGAGATCGCTGCGCTCGGGCACCGCGCGAGTATGCCAGCCGGGCTACGGCGGCCCCACCGAGCTCGATCGTAAACAGCAGCGGTAAGGGTGGCCGTCGCCGATGCCTCGCAGGTGCCCGGTCGGGGGTGCAGCACGAAAGTCCAGACATAGTGGACTAACTTCCGGGACCCCCAAGCAACCCCGCACCGGCCCTCAATTGCTGTCGTTGGCGGGGCTCAAGAGCGGGCGCTACGCCGGGAACATCCGACGCGCGCGCCACAGCCAGCGCAGATCGCCCTTCGGGCGCAGGCGCCGCAGCCCCGCCAGCTTCAGTGGGTGCTCGCGGCCGCCGAGCAGGTCGGTCCAATCCTCGTAGCGACACTGGATCGTCACTGTGGGCGCGTCCGCGCGGCCGGGCTCGACGCGCGTGTCGCCGTTCGCCACCACCAGGTGCCACGGGTCCGCGTCTGCGAACTCCCACTGGATCGTGCCGGGGTCGCTGGGAACGCCGCGCCTGTCCAGCCCGCCCAGCAGCATCTGGAAGATCGCCTCCATCGTGTCGGCGTCGCGCCGGGGCGGGCCCGTCTTCTCACCGAGGATCCCCCCGTACACAAGCCGCTGGCCGAGCTTGGCGCGCTCCATCGGCTCCATCCCGGGCGAGAAGATCGGCGGACCGGGCAGGTCCTCCATCGGCAGGCCGGCGCTGCGCAGCTTGGTCTCGAGCGAGGCCGCCCCCTCCGCGCCGATCTCCTCCAGCGTGAAGCCGAACACCTCGGTGTAGCGGCGGTCCCAGCCGGGCGGCACGAGCACCGCCGCGGTGAACGGAATCACCTCGCGCAGCATGTCGGCCACCGCCTGCTTGCAGTCGGGGTCGTCGCGGCAGAGATCGGCCAGCAGCTTCACGCCGAAGCCGATGTGGCGCTGCTCGTCCAGCGCGACGTTCTGCATCCCCTCGCGGAACCCGGGCAGCCGGTCGCGCTGCTCGAGGTAGCTGGTGATGAAGTGCTGCCCGGGCTGCGCGAGCGTCGCCTCGATCACAAGGTGGTAGAGCGTGATCGCCGCGGCCAGGTTGGTGCGAGTCGGCTTGCGGCGCAACTCGGCGGCCATCGTCTCAAGCCGCTCAAACGTCTTGCGAAAGCCCCAGGTCAGGCGCGTCTCGATCGCGGCCAGCCGCTCGCCGACGTCCCTGCCGTCGACGCCGGCCACCTCCGACATGAAGCGCGAGAAGAAGACCGCGTGCCGGGCCTCGTCCACCTGCTGCGTCGCGAGGAAGTACTTCTGCTCCTCGAGCGGCGCGGCGTCGATGTATGGCGACAGGCCGTCGGTCACCGCGTCCTCGCCCCAGAAGAAGAGCGCGTAGTTCCACAGCGCCGCCTCCCGCTCGAACTCGGTGAACTCCTCCTGCCACTGACGCGCGTCCTCTGAGAAGTCGATCGCCGTCGCGCTCCAGTTGCCCTTCTCCCACCGCGCGTACAGATCACGTAGGAGATTGCGTCCGTAGCCGTGCGTACCGGTACATTTGTGCTCATGGGCGGAACAAATGTACCGAAAGGCGCGGCCCGGCGCGAGCACATCTTGCGCGCCACGCTGGAGCTGATCGGCGAGCACGGCTCGGACGCGGTCACCCACCGGGCCGTCGCCGAGCGCGCGGAGCTCCCGCTGTCGGCCACGACCTACTGGTTCGCCTCGAAGGACGAGCTGCTGCAGGAGACGCTGCTGCTGGTCGTGCGCGAGGAGGTCGAACGGCTCGAGCGACTCGTCCTCGACCTCGCGCCGCGCGAGCTCGACGTGAGCGAGTGGGCGCGCGCCGTGTCCGCGGTGCTCGCCGCCGACCTCGAGTCCGACCCGATCCGCCACGTCGCTTTCACCGAGCTGGTCCTCGAGGGCACGCGCCGTCCGTGGCTCGCCGAGGAGGTCGCCCGCTGGCACGCCGCGCAGCTGCGCCTGGCCGAGCTCGGCCTGCGCGCCACGGGAGGACCGGACCCGCGCGCGGACGCCCCGCTCCTGGTGGCCACGATCACGGGCTTCATGCTGGGCCAGCTGGTGACCCCCGTGGATGACTTCGAGGAGCGCATCTTCCGGCCGGCGCTCGAGCGCCTGTTCACGAAGCTCACCGAACCGGGACCGGTGCCCGCGTGAGCACCGCCGCCGGGCTCGCCTACCGCGAGGCCGGCCCGGCCGACGGCCCGGTCGCGCTGCTGGTCCACGGCTTCCCGCAGAGCTCCTACATGTGGCGCGACACGCTGCCGGCGCTGGCCGCGGCCGGCTGGCGTGCCGTGGCACTCGACCTGGCCGGCTTCGGCGACTCGCCGCCCGACCCGCCGGGCACCTGGGAGCGCCAGGCGGAGGCGCTCGAGCGCTTCCGCCGGGAACTGGGCGTGGAGAGCTGCGTGCCGGTGATGCACGACTGGGGCGGGCTGATCGGGCTGCGGTGGGCGTGCGAGCACCCCGACGCCGTGCGCGCGCTGGCGATCAGCTCCAGCGGGTTCTTCCCCGACGGCAAGTGGCACGGCATGGCGAAGGCGCTGCGCACCCCCGAGGTGGGCGAGCAGGCGCTGGGCGGGCTCGACCGCGACCGCTTCGCCGGGCTGCTGCGCGCCTCCAGCGCGGCCTTCAGCGACGACGCCATCGACGAGTACTGGAAGGGGCTCGCCGACGAGCCACACCGGCGCAACGCGCTGGAGCTGTACCGCTCGGGCGACTTCGAGAAGCTCGCCGGCTACCGGCTCGCGGACCTCGAAGTGCCGGTGCTGCTGGTGTGGGGCGAGAGCGATGAGTTCGCGCCCCTGGCCGGCGCCCACCGCTTCGAGCGCGAGCTGCCGGACACCGAGCTGGCGGTCGTCGAGGATGCCGGGCACTTCGTATGGGACGAGCAGCCGGAGCGCTGCGCAGCGGCGCTCACCGCCTTCCTTGGCAGAATCCCAGCATCGAGCGGCTCTTCGACCTAGAGGACTCACCCGGCGGCCGTCCCGGGGCTCCGTCGGGTGACCTGCCCCTGGCCGCGCGGATGCGCCCCGCGTCGCTGGGCGAGTTCGTCGGCCAGGACCACCTGCTCGGCCGCGGCTCGGCGCTGCGGACGGCCATCGAGGAGGGCCGGCCCCACTCGATGATCCTCTACGGGCCGCCGGGCACGGGCAAGACCACGCTCGCGCGCCTGCTCGCCGTGAACTCGCGGGCCGCCTTCGAGGAGGCCTCCGCCGTCAACGCCGGCCGCGCAGAGGTGCGCGAGGTGCTCCAGCGCGCCCAGCACCGGCGCGACACCAGCGGCGAGCGCACGATCTTCTTCCTCGACGAGATCCACCGCTTCAACAAGGCCCAGCAGGACACGCTGCTGCCGGCCGTGGAGGAGGGCCTGGTGGTGCTGATCGGCGCCACGACGGAGAACCCCTACTTCGAGGTCAACTCGGCGCTGCTGTCGCGCTGCCGCGTCTACGAGCTGCGCGCGCTCGACGATGAGCACGTGCTGGCACTGCTGCGGCGTTCGCTCGGCGACGAGCGCGGCATCCCCGGTCCCCCCCGCGTGGACGACGACGCGCTCGAGTTCCTCGCCGCGCGCTCGGCGGGCGACGCGCGCACCGCGCTGTCGGCGCTGGACCTGGCCTGCGAGACGGTCCAGAATCGGAACCGTGCGCACTCGGCCGAGCCGAGCGCTTCCGGCCTGGGGAACCGTGCGCACTCGGCCGAGCCGAGCGCTTCCGGCCTCGGCGGGGCGGTCACGCTGCGTGTGGCCGAGGACGCGCTCCAGCGCAGCGCCATCCTCTACGACAAGGGCGGCGACCTCCATTACGACCTGATCTCGGCGTGGATCAAGTCCACTCGCGGCTCGGATCCGGACGCTTCGCTGCTCTACCTGGCCGCCATGCTCGAGGGCGGGGAGGACCCGCGCTTCATCGCCCGCCGGATGGTGATCCTGGCCAGCGAGGACATCGGGAACGCCGACCCGCGCGCGCTCGAAGTGGCGGTGAGCGTCGCCCACGCAGTGGAGCACGTCGGCATGCCGGAGTGCGCGCTCAACCTCGCCCAGGCAGCCGTCTATCTGGCGCTCGCGCCGAAGTCGCCCGCCTCATACAAGGCGCTCGGGCGCGCGCGCGAGTGGGTGCGCGAGCACGGTACGCCGGAGCCGCCCGCCGCTCTGCGCAGCGCCGCCTACCCGGGCGCGAAAAAGCTCGGGCGCGGGCTCGACTACGACTATCCGCACGACCGCCCGGAGGGCGTGTCCGAGCAGGAGCTGATGCCGGACGACGCGATCGGCGAGCGCTTCCTCGAGCTGACGGAGCATGGTGAGGAGCGCGAGCTGCGGAAGCGGTTCGAGCGCATCCGCAAAGCCCGCGGGCGCGAGGGCTAGCGGCGCCGGCTGGCGGCGCGGCCGTCTAGGGCTCGATCAGCTCCGTGCGCAACGCGTGGCTCTGGTCCGGCAACGAGAGGACGTCATCAGGAGCACTGCGGCGCGGCGTGCTGCACAATCCCAGGCCATGGAAGCCGTGGTGACGCCGATCACGCCGGAGCTCGAATCGTTCAGCCCGCTGGACGGCGCCCGGCTCGGCGCGGTCGAGACGATCCGGCCCGACGCCGTCAAGTCGGTGGTGGACGACGTGGCCAGCGTCCAGCCGTTCTGGGCGCAGCTGCCGCTGTCGGACCGCGCCCGTTACATGCGCCGCGCGGGGCAGGCGATCATCGACCAGCTCGAGGACCTCGCCCAGCTGCTCAGCCGCGAGCAGGGCAAGCCGATCAACGAGTCCTACGTGATGGAACTGCTTCCCACGATCGACTCGCTGCGCTGGCTGGCCGAGGCGGGGCCCGGGATCCTCGAGGACGAGCGCGTGCCGCTGCCGATCTTCATCAAGCAGAAGCGCGCCCGCTTCACGTTCGAACCGCTTGGAGTGGTCGGCGTCATCGCGCCCTGGAACTACCCCTGGTCGATCCCATTCGGCGAGGTGGCGATCGCGCTGATGGCGGGCAACGGCGTGGTGCTCAAGCCCGCCTCGCTGACGCCGCTGATCGGCCAGCGCATCCAGGAGGTGTTCGAGCGCGCCGGAGTGCCGGAGGGGCTCGTGCGGACCGTCCACGGCGGCGGCGGCGTGGGGCAGGCTCTGGTGGAGTCGAGCGCGGCCAAGATCTTCTTCACCGGCTCCGTGGAGGTCGGCAGGCGCGTGGGCGAGGAGTGCGCGCGGCGGCTGAAGGGCTCCGTTCTCGAACTCGGCGGCAAGGACCCGATGGTGGTGTGCGAGGACGCGAACATGCACAACGCGATCTCGGGCTGCCTGTGGGGCGGCTTCGCGAACGCCGGGCAGACCTGTTCGGGCATCGAGCGCGTCTACGTGGTGCGCGAGGTGGCCGACGGCTTCGTCGAGGGCGTCGTGGAGGCGGCCCGGGCGCTGCGCGTCGGCGACCCGCTCGACTACGAGACCGAGATCGGCCCGATGGTCTCGCGCGAGCAGTTCGAGCTGGTCCGCGAGCTGGTGGACGATGCCGTGGCGAACGGGGCGACGCTGCACTGCGGCGGCCCGGTCGACGTGGGCGCCCACCCGGGCGGCAACTTCTTCGCGCCGGCGGTGCTGACCGGCGTGACGCACGACATGCGAATCATGCGCGAGGAGATCTTCGGACCGGTGGTGCCGATCGTGACGGTGGACTCCGAGGACGAGGCGATCGCGCTGGCCAACGACTCCGAGTTCGGCTTGGGCGCGTCGGTATGGACGATGAACCGGGCCAAGGGCGAGCGGATCGCCGAGCGCATCCAGTCGGGCATGGTCTGGGTCAACGACCACATGTTCAGCCACGGCGCGTGCTCGTGCTCGTGGGGCGGCGTGAAGGAATCCGGCCTCGGGCGCTCCCATTCCAAGTTCGGGCTCTGGGAGTGCGTGAACATCAAGCTCGTCACGTGGGAGCCGTCGCGCACGCGCGACTTCTGGTGGCACCCCTACGACGACTCGCTGGGCAAGGCGATGAGCGCATCCGCCCGCCTGCTCTACGGCCGCGACGCCGACAAGCCGGCCGCACTGCGGCGAGGCCTGATCCCGCTCGTGAAGGTGGGCGGGAAGACGCTGCGCGACGTGTTCAAGCACTAGCGCCTCGACAACGCGAGCGCCGTGATCTCACGAGCCTCCTCCCCTAAGGAGCAATCAGAGGCGGACTGCCGATGTAAGGGGGTGGTCCTTAGCCGTAGCTTCGGTGGCGTGACCGGACCCCTGACATACGCAACCGTCTCCCAGCACCAGGCCGAGCTGCGCGCCGCCGCCGCCCGCGAGCGC
>JACCSF010000122.1 GCA_013813135.1 Thermoleophilaceae bacterium
CGCCATCTCCTCGGCCGCGCGCGCCTGAGGCGGCCGGCGCCCGCCGCCGCCGCTGAGCGCGGCGATCGCGCGCTCCAGCGGCACGCCGTCGTAGGGCTCGAACGGCGCCGCCTCACCCCAGCCGACCGTGCCGTCGCTCGCCTCCAGGCGAAGCACCACCAGCTCGCGCGCACTGACCACGCCCCCCGCGGTCACGAACGGCTCGCGGAAGGGGATGGAGAGCCGCAACAGGCTGCGCTTCACGACAGCAGCACGCCGGCGGAGAGCAGCAGGGAGAACACGGCCAGCAGGCGCCCGGTGCCCCCCAGCGCACCGTTCAGCGCCGGCCCGTCGCTGCGAGAGGAGACGGTCTCGATCAGCGGCGGTGCCAGGGGCAGCGCCGCGAGCGTCAGCAGCAGCCAGGTGCTCAGCCCACCCAGCGCCCAGGTTGCCGCCGGGGCGGCGAAGGCGAGGATCACCATTGCCGTGTACAGCAGCCGGGCGCGGTCGCGCCCGAGCTTGACCGCGAGCGTGCGCTTGCCGGCGCGGCGGTCGGTGTCGATGTCGCGCACGTTGTTCACCACGAGGATCGCCGATGCGAGCAGCCCCACCGGCACGGACAGCGCGAAAGCCTCCCAGCGCAGCTCCTCCGCCTGCACGTAGTAGGACCCCACGACCGCAACGACCCCGAAGAAGACGAACACGAACAGCTCGCCCAGCCCCTCGTAGCCGTAGGGGCGCGGACCGCCCGTGTACAGCACGCCGGCGAGGATGGAGGCCGCGCCGACCACGAGCAGTTCCCACCCTGCCACAGACGCCAGGTAGAGCCCCGCCGCCACGGCGACCCCGAACGCCACGTACGTCCCGACCAGCACCCGCTTGGGCGGCATCAACCCCCCGGCGGTCACCCGCACCGGCCCGAGGCGCTCCTCGGTGTCCGCCCCGCGGCGCGCGTCGGAGTAGTCGTTCGACAGGTTGGTGCCGACCTGGATGAACACACTGCCCAGCAGCGCGGCGATGAAGGGCAGCACGCCGAACTCGTCCTCCGTCGCGGCGAGCGAGGTGCCCACAAGCACCGGCGCCACGGCGGCGGGCAGGGTGCGCGGCCGCGCCGCGAGCAGCCACAGCCTGAGCGTGCCGCGCGGCGCCGCCGCTCGGCCGACCGCGCCGGTCACGGCCGCTTCGGGAACTTCCCGAAGTCAGGCCGGCGCTTCTCGCGGTAGGCGTCCCGCCCCTCCTGCGCCTCCTCGCTGGCGTAGAAGAGCAGGTTGGCGTCGTGGGCGAGCTGCTGGATGCCGGCCAGGCCGTCCTCTGAGGCGTTGAAGCTCGCTTTGAGCAGCCGCAGCGCGAACGGCGACAGCTCGAGCATCTCGCGGCACCAGCGCACGGTCTCCTGCTCGAGCTCCTCGAGCGCGACGACCGCGTTCACGAGCCCCATGCCGAGTGCCTCCTCGGCGCTGTACTGGCGGCACAGGAACCAGATCTCCTTGGCCTTCTTCTGGCCGACCTGGGCGGCCAGCAGGCTGGCTCCGAAGCCGCCGTCGAAGCTGCCCACGCGCGGGCCGGTCTGCCCGAAGCGAGCGTTGTCGGCGGCGATCGTGAGGTCGCACACCACGTGCAGCACGTGCCCGCCGCCGATCGCGTAACCGGCGACCATCGCCACGATCGGCTTGGGCGTGCGGCGCATCTGCACCTGCAGGTCGGTCACGTGGAAGCGGCCCACCGTCGAGCCGCCGGCCACGTACCCGGAGTCGCCGCGCACCTGCTGGTCGCCACCGGAGCAGAAGGCGAGCGGACCCTCGCCGGTCAGCACGATCACGCCGACCTCGGTGTCCTCGCGGGCGCGCTCGAGCGCCTCGGACAGCTCGATCAGGGTCTCGGGCCGGAAGGCGTTGCGCAGCTCGGGGCGGTCGATCGTGACCTTCGCGATCCCCCCGGCCAGCTCGTAGCGGATGTCCTCGTACTCGCCGCCGCCCGGGCGCCAGTCGGCCGCCGGCCGGATCTCGCGCTGCGCCTGCTGCTCGGTCCAGGAGGTCGTCATTTCGTCCGCAAACCATAGTTGGGCGGATACGCTGGAGGACGTGAGTGACGCTGACGTGCGGCTGGTACTCGGAGTGTTCGACGCGGTCAACCGGCGTGACATCGAGGCGGTGCTCGGCGCCTACTCGCCGGATGCGCAGATGGTGACGCTGACGTCGGCGTTCCTGCAGGGACGGGGGTACGAGGGACACGACGGCATCAGGGACTACTTCTCCAGCATGGCCGACGTGTGGCAGGACCTCACGCTGTCGCCCGAGGAGGCAACCGACCTCGACGGCCACGTCCTGGTCCGCGGTCATTGGCGTTCGCGCGGGAGGGGCAGCGGCGCCGAGGTGGACGCCCCGGCGGCGTGGCTGTTCACCGTTGAGAGCGGACAGATCTCGAACTCACGGGCCTTTCGCGACGTGGACGAGGCGCTGGCGGCGCTGGCCGCCGGCCACCCGGCGGAGGAGGACTCCCGGCCCGGGCCAACCCTTCCGTCCCATCCGCCGACGACCAGCTGAACCCGCAGACGGACGACCACGAAGCGAGCGGAATGCCAGTTGTGCAAGGAGGGAGAGATATGAGCATCACCGACGACGTGCTCCGCCACAACGAGCGGTACGCGGCCGAGTTCAGCAAGGGCGACCTGCCGAAGCGCCCGGGAAAGAAGCTGGCGGTGGTGGCGTGCATGGACGCCAGGCTCGATGTCCACAAGATTCTCGGACTGGACGAGGGGGACGCCCACGTGATCCGCAACGCGGGCGGCGTCGTGGCTGATGACGAGATCCGCTCGCTCGCGATCTCCCAGCGCCTGCTGGCCACCGAGGAGATCATCCTCATCCGCCACACCGATTGCGGAATGCTGGCCTTCGACGACGACGACTTCCGGCGCCGGATCCAAGAGGAGACAGGGATTGAGCCGGAGTGGCCGGCCATCGGCTTCAACGACCTCGACGAAGAATTGCGCCGATCAATCGCCCGCATCGAAGCGACCCCGTTCATTCCCAGGAGGGAAAGCGTGCGCGCGTTCGTCTACGAGGTGGAGAGCGGCAGGCTTCGCGAGGTGACCTGACCGGCCCCGGACCCGACCGCCCGACGCGGCGGGCTTGCGCCGCGTGACCGATGACGTTAGGTTCCGGGGCGTTAATTTCGCCGGAAGCCTGCGAGCGGGAGGCACACCTTTTGGCCACCGGAGCCGCGTCATCTGACCTCATCGAGAGCCTGCGCCTGTATCGACGGGCCACGAACTACGTCGCCGCGGCGATGATCTACCTGCAGGACAACCACCTCCTCGAGGAGCCGCTTCGACACGAGCACATCAA
This sequence comes from Thermoleophilaceae bacterium, assembly GCA_013813135.1. GTDB lineage: Bacteria > Actinomycetota > Thermoleophilia > Solirubrobacterales > Thermoleophilaceae > JACVRW01. The sequence goes on from JACCSF010000122.1 coordinate 3,324, forward strand.
GCCCAGGTTGCTCGGCCACTGGGGCACAGTGCCGGGCATCAACTTGATGTACGCGGGATTGAACCGGCTCATCCTCGAGACCGAGGCGAGCATCCTGCTGCTCACCGGCCCGGGGCACGGGGCCCCCGCGAATCTCGCGAACCTCTGGGTCGACGGCTGCCTCGAGGACGTGAAGCCTGAGCTGAGCCGCGACGGTGAAGGCCTCGGGCGGTTGGTCCGCAGCTTCTCGTGGCCGGGAGGGTTCCCGAGCCACCTTGCTCCGATCGTGCCCGGCACCATCCACGAGGGGGGCGAGCTCGGTTACGCGCTTGCCACGGCTTTCGGGGCGGCCCTGGACAACCCGGATCTGATTGTGGCCTGCATCATCGGCGACGGCGAGGCCGAGACCGGTCCGACCGCGGGAGCCTGGCATTCCAACAAGTTCCTCGACCCCGCGACATCCGGGGCGGTCCTCCCGATTCTCCACGTGAACGGCTTCAAGATCGCCAACCCGACGATCTACAAGGCGATGAGCGACGAGGAGCTCACGAAGCTGTTCGAGGGCTTCGGATGGCACCCGCTGATCGTGCAGGGGGCGGACCTCGACGCGGACCTGGCGGGCGCGCTCGACACAGCTCACGGCGAGATCCGTGAGCTTCAGGCGGCCTGCCGCGAGGGTCGTCGCCCGGACCGGCCGATCTGGCCGATGATCGTGGTGCGCTCGCTGAAGGGCTGGACGGGTGTCAAGGAGCTCGACGGCCTCCGGGTCGAGGGCACCGCCAGGGCACACCAGGTGCCGGCAATGGCGGCAAGAACCGACCCCGGCCACCTCCAGGCGCTCGAGGATTGGCTGCGCTCCTACCGACCGGAGGAGTTGTTCGACGAGCGGGGGGCCCCGGTACCCGAGGTCCTCGAGGCCTGCCCGAGCGGCGACCTGCGGATGGGCGCGAACCCTCACGTCAACGGTGGAAAGCTGAGAAAGCCGCTGAATCTTCCCGACCTCGAAACCCACGCGGTCGAGGTCACCGACGCCAAGGCGGAGAGCGCGAGCGCGCTCGAGCAGCTCGGTCGCTACATGGCAGACATCTTCCGGATGAACGAGGAGGAGGCGAACTTCCGCATCGTCTGTCCAGACGAGGTCGCCTCGAACAAGCTCGGGGCGGTCTTCGAGGCCACCGACCACGCCTTCACCTGGCCGCTCGACCCGGAGATCGACCCGGGGAACTCCTGGGACGGACGGGTGATGGAGGTGCTGTCCGAGCACAACTGCCAGGGCTGGCTGCAGGGCTACGTGCTGACCGGCCGACACGGGATCTTCCCATGCTACGAGGCCTTCATTCCGATCGTGGACGGGATGGTCAACCAGTACGGCAAGTTCCTCAAGATGTCTCGGGACGAGGCGCCTTGGCGCGACCCGGTGCCGTCGCTCAACTACCTGCTGACCTCCGTGGGCTGGCGTCAGGATCACAACGGCTACTCGCATCAGGTGCCCGGCTTCATCAACTCGATGCTGAACCGCAAGTCCGACTTCGCCCGGATCTACCTGCCGCCCGACAGCAACACGCTGCTCGCGACGATGGAGACGTGCTTCGAGTCCACGAACCGCATCAACCTGGTGATCGCCAACAAGCACCCCATGCAGCAATGGCTGTCGCTGGACGAAGCCCGCGAGAACGTGCAGCGTGGCGCCTCGGTGTTCGAGTTCGCGAGCAACGACGATGACGGCGAGCCCGACATCGTCCTCGCCGCCTCTGGATCCATCCCTGCGATGGAGTTGCTCGCCGCCAGCGAACTGCTCCGCGAGGGCGTGCCCGACCTGAAGCTGCGCTTCGTGTGCGTTACCAACCTGTTCGCCTTGGCGCTCCCCGACGCGCACCCCGACGGCATGCCGCAGAAGGACTTCGCCGAGCTGTTCACCGCAGATCGGCCGGTGATCTTCAACTTCCATGGCTATCCGTCCGCGGTGCACCAGCTGATACATCGGCGCCCACGGCAGGAGCGCTTCCATGTCAGGGGCTACGCAGAGGAGGGTACGACCACGACCCCCTTCAACCTGCTCGCCATGAACGGCGTCGACCGCTATCAGCTTGCCATCGAGGCGCTGAGCCGCGTGGACACCGGTGTTGCCGAGACGGTGAAGGGCATGTCCGGTGAGTTCGCCGTCCGCTCGATCACGCACGCGTCGGATGTGATCGAAGAGTGCAGGGCGAAGCTGGACGAGTACCGCGCCTACGTCCGCGAGGAGGGCAACGACCCGCCCGAGTTCACGGATTGGGCCTGGTCGCTCGACGGACGCAGCGCGTCCTGAGCCCGAGCCTCTACGTCACGGCGATCGAGCCGCATAGCGGCAAGTCGGTCGTTGCCCTGGGGCTCATGGAGATCCTCTCCACGCGGGTGCAACGGGTGGGCTTCTACCGCCCGATCGTCGCCTCGAGCAGCCAGGCGGACCCGCAGATCGAGCTGATTCGCCGGCGCTACCGGCTCGAGACCGACTACGACGAGATGCATGGCCTCTCCGACGAAGAGGGCCAGGCCGCGATCGCCAGCGGCATCTTCGACCAGGTGGAGAAGCGGGTGGTGAGCACGTTTCGAGCGCTCGATCAGCGCTGTGACGTGGTCGTCTGCGAGGGCACCGACTTCGCGGGGTCGACGCCGGCGCTCGACTTCGACCTCAACGCCGGACTGGCGAGCCTGCTCGACACCCCGGTGCTGGTGGTGGTCACCGGCGACGAGACACGCGAGATCGTCAAGTCCGCTCGTGTCGCCCACCAGTCGCTCGAGCGCAAGGGCTGCACGCTCTTCGGGGTGATCGCCAACCGTGTCACGCCGGCCCTCGTTGACGAGGTGGCCGCGGCGCTTGCAGCCCGCTTCGGGGAGCGGCCCGTGTATGTCCTCCCCGAGCAGCCGGAACTGGCCCGGCTCACGATGGACGACGTGGCCGCGGCGGTGGGAGCACGGACGGATGGCGGCGCGGCCGACGGCCTTCACCGCGAGGTGCGCGATGTGGTCGTGGCTGCGATGAGCGTCGAGCATTTCATCGAGGGTCTCGTGGAAGGAGCGCTGGTGATCGTGTCGGGCGACCGGCCGGACATAGTGATGACGAGCGTCGCCGCGACGGCCTCCGCGGAGCTTCCGGCGGTGGCGGGGATCGTGCTCACCGGTGGCTATGAGATCGCCCCGGCGCTGCGGCGCCTTGCGGAGGACGCGCCGTTCCCGGTGTTGGAGGCGTCCGGCGACACCTATCACGTGGCCAACGCCGTCAACTCGCTTCGACCCGTGCTGGCACCCGACAACGAACGCAGGATCGCCACGGCGCTCGGCCTGTTCCAGTCTCGCGTGGACGCTTCCGAGATCGAGCGGCACATCGCGCTCGAGCGCCCGGCCCGGATGACTCCGCTGATGTTCGAGTACGAGCTCATTGAGCGGGCCAAGGAGAGCCGGCAGCACATCGTCCTGCCGGAGGGGAACGACGAGCGCGTCCTGCGCGCCGCGGAGATCTTGCAGCGGCGAGGGGTCGTGGAGCTCACGCTGCTGGGACGGGCGGCCGAGGTGCGGACGCGCAGCGCGGCGCTCGGGCTCGACCTGGCCGACGCCGTGGTGATCGACCCACTCGACTCACCGCTGCGAACCGAGTACGCACACGCCTACTACGAGCTGCGCCGGCACAAGGGGATCACGGAGGAGGCCGCCTTCGACATGCTGGGGGACGTGAGCTACTTCGGCACGATGATGGTTCACCGCCAGGCCGTCGACGGCATGGTCTCGGGTGCGGCGCACACCACCGGCGACACGATTCGGCCGGCGCTCGAGATCGTCCGCGCCGTCGAAGGGGTCTCGGTCGTATCGAGCGTATTCCTGATGTGCCTTGCGGACCGGGTGGTGGTGTACGGCGACTGTGCCGTCAACCCCCAGCCGACCGTCGAACAGCTAGCCGACATCGCCATCAGCTCCGCCGCGACGGCGGAGACCTTCGGCGTCGAGCCACGGGTGGCGATGCTCTCCTACTCGACCGGCGACTCCGGCAGAGGGGAGCGCGTCGAGGCGGTGCGGCTGGCCACCGAGCTCGTGCGCGAGCGGCGCCCCGACCTGAAGGTGGACGGGCCGATTCAATACGACGCCGCGGTCGACGCCGCCGTGGCCAAGCTCAAGCTGCCGGCGAGCGAGGTGGCGGGCCGGGCCACCGTGTTCATTTTCCCGGATCTGGACACGGGCAACATCGCATACAAGGCGGTTCAGCGTTCGGCGAACGCGGTTGCCATCGGGCCGGTGCTGCAGGGGCTGCGGCGACCCGTGAACGACCTCAGTCGCGGCTGCACGGTTGCCGACGTCGTCAACACGGTGGCCATCACGGCGATCCAGGCGCACTACGCCGAGGCCGGTTGACGCCGTGGTCTTCTTGACAGACAATCGCGTCTTGCTCTTGCCACCCCTCACCGAGGTTCTGTGAGCGCCGACACGCCCAGCGAGGCGCGCGCCCGCTTCGAGGCGGGCGACTTCCGCGGGGCACGGAACGCCGCCCAGGCGGGGCTCGAGAACACACCCGACGACCCCGATCTGCTCCGAATCGCGGGTCGGGCCGGCGTGGAGCTCGGCGATGCCGACGCGGCGGAGCAGCTGCGCAGGGTCGCCGACATGCGGCCGGACGAGGTGGAGTCGTGGCGGGATCTGGGTGATGCGCTCGCGGCCGAAGGCCGTACGGGGGAGGCGGCCGACGCGTTCCGCCGGGTGCTCAAACTGAGTCCGGACGACGAGGCGGCCCTGACGGCCCTTGGCCACGCGGCATACGTGACCGGTAGCGGCGCTGACGCGGTGTCTTACCTGGAGCAGGCCGCGGAGCGAGCAGCCGGCGCGTCGACAGCCATGATCAGCCTCGTCGACATGTACCGCGAGATGGGGCAGCCCGTGGACGCTCTGGCGGCCGCCGTCAAGATCGCCGAGGCGGCGCCCACCAACGCCGCGGCCGCGCTCGACGTGGCGGAGCTCAGCCTCCAGGTGGAGCGCTTCGACGAGGCACTGCGGGCGTTCGAGCGCACCCGAGAATTGGATGACGTGGCCGAGCACGAGGTCTATGCCCTGCACGGGATGATCCACGTCGAGATGAGGCGCGGAGACTTCGAGCGTGCGCTCGAGCTTGCACGGGAAGCCGGTGGCGTCGATCGCCACGGCCGCACCGCCGAGGTACTTGCATTTCTCGAGGCTCGGGAGTCGGGCGATTCGGGAGACGAGGCGACCAATCTGGAGGAGGTCGAAGGGGCGCTGTCGGCCTCGCTGGCGGAACACCGGCGGTTGCATGCCCAGGACTCGCGTTTCGAGGACGGGGGCGATTGACGTGCCGGAGATGATCGCGCCGAGCCGCGCTCTCACCGCCGAATGGCGCCGCTGTCCGGCCTGCGAGGCGTTCGTCTACTACAAGCGTCTGAAGCGCAACCTCGGGGTCTGTCCCGAGTGCAACCATCACTTCCGTCTGCGGCTCCGTGAACGGCTTGACCAGTTGCTCGACGCGGACAGCTTGGAGGAGCTGGGCGCCGAGCTCGAGCCCGTGGACGTGCTGTCGTTTGCCGACAGCAAGCCGTACGCCGAGCGCGTGGCGCAGGCGCAGCGCAAGACTGGATCGACGTCGGGCGCCATCTACGGCACGGGAACGGTGGACGGCCAGCCGCTGGTGCTCGCGGGCATCGATTTCGACTTCATCGGCGGCAGCATGGGCGGGGCGGCCGGCGAGGCGATCACGCTGGCGGCGGAACTCGCGCTCGATACGCGCACGCCACTGCTCGTCATCTCGGCCTCGGGCGGCGCGCGCATGCAGGAGGGCTGCGTCTCCCTGATGCAGATGGCCAAGACGAGCCAGGCGATAGGTCGGCTCGCCGAAGCGGGCGTGCTCTACATCTCCCTCCTCACGGATCCGACCTACGGCGGCGTGAGCGCGTCGTTCGCCTCGCTCGGGGACGTTTTGATCGCCGAGCCCGCCGCACACATCGGTTTCGCCGGTCCCTCGGTCATCGAGCAGACGATCAGGCAAAAGCTCCCCGAGGGATTCCAGACGGCCGGCTTCTTGTTCGAGCACGGCATGCTCGACCTGGTGGAGCCGCGTGAGAACCTGCGTCGCACGATTCGAGGCCTGCTCGAGCTCCACGCGAGCGCGCGCGATGTGAGGGAGGGCCCGGCGGCGGCGGCGGATCGTCTGCCGAAGACGGACGGCCAACCGCCGACGAGCGATCCGGAGGCGGTGGCGCGGCGCCGGCCCTGGGAGGTGGTCCAGCTCGCGCGCCACCTCGAACGTCCGCACACGCTCGAGTACCTGGGCGTCGTGTTCGACGGGTTCCAGGAGCTCCACGGGGACCGCCTCTTCGGCGATGACGCGGCCATCGTCTGCGGCCTGGCGAAGCTCGGAGAGCTGCCGGTCGTGGTCATCGGCCACCAAAAGGGGCGCACCACGAGCGAAATGATGGAGCGCAACTTCGGCATGCCGCAGCCGGACGGCTACCGCAAGGGCATGCGGCTGATGCGCTATGCGGCCAGGTTCGGAATGCCGATCGTGACCTTGGTGGACACGCCGGGCGCCTACCCCGGCGTTGGGGCCGAGGAGCGCGGTCAGTCGGTGGCGATCGCGGAGTCCATCATGCTGATGTCGCGACTGCGCGTTCCCATCGTCACCCTCGTGACCGGAGAGGGGGGCAGCGGAGGAGCGCTCGCGCTCGCGGCCAGCGACCGGCTGCTCATGCTGGAGAACTCGTACTACTCGGTGATCAGCCCGGAGGGCTGCGCCACGATCCTCTTCAAGGACGCGGCTGCCGCCCCGCGTGCTGCGGCCGCCCTGCGGCTCACCGCCCCCGATCTGCTGCGGTTGCGGGTGATGGACGCCATCGTGCCGGAGCCCGAGGGTGGTGCCCATACCGATCCGGTCGCCGCCGCCGCCAACGTCAAGACCGCGCTCGTCGAGAGTCTGCGCGAGCTGGTGGTGCTCGACCCAGACGAGCTGGTGCAGAGGCGCTACGAGCGCTTCCGCATGTTCGGCGCTCCCGGCCGCCAGCCGGTACTGCCGCCCGTCGACGCCATCGAGGAGAGCGCATGACAGACCCCGTTACCACGCCCACACCCGAGCTGCTTCAGTCCGTCTGGGCGGAGGCCCGCGACCTGATCGGGCGACTCGAGGGAAGCAGCGTGCTGAGGCTGTCCGTGGCGGCCGGTGACTGCGTCATCGAGATCGAACGTGGGCGTCCCCAGGCGCCCGCGAGCGCCGACGGCGGGGAGCCGGGCATGCTTCCCGGCCCGCTCACGGCCGGCGCGGGCCCCGGCCCCGGCGTCGCGCCGGGAGCGCGCTCGGCCTCGGGCGCTTTCGCTGCGATCACCGACGCGGTCGACTCGCGGGTGCCCGTGCTGGCGCCGCTGGTGGGCACGTTCTACCGCGCTCAACAGCCCGGGGCCAAGCCTTTCGCGGCCGAGGGCGACGTTGTCGACGCCGGGCAGACGGTCGGCATCGTCGAGGCGATGAAGCTGATGAACGAGGTCGGGGCAGCCGAGGGCGGACGCGTCGTCGAGATCGTCGCCGAGGACGGCGAGCCGGTGGAGTTCGAGCAGGTGCTCATGTACCTGGAGCCGGTCGACGAGTAGGGCGCTCGGGTGTTCGGCAAGGTCCTGATCGCCAACCGTGGCGAGATCGCGCTGCGAGTCGTCCGCGCGTGCCGCGAGCTCGGAGTCCGGTCGGTGGCGATCTACTCCACCGCCGACGCCGAGTCCGCCGCGGTGCGCCTCGCCGACGAGTCCGTGTGCGTGGGGCCGCCGGCGCCCGGCAAGAGCTACCTGCACATCCCGAACGTGATCGGCGCGGCGATGAAGACCGGCGCCGACGCCATCCATCCGGGGTACGGCTTCCTCTCCGAGGATCCCTACTTCGCGGAGATCTGCGCCGACAACGACATCACCTTCATCGGTCCGCGCCCCGAGGTGATGGAGAAGGTCGGCGACAAGGCAACAGCCCGCGACCTGATGCAGAAGGCCGGGCTGCCGTTGTTGCCGGGGACGGTCGAGCCGGTGACGTCGCCCGACGAGGCCCAGGAGATCGCGGACTCGATCGGCTACCCGGTGATCATCAAAGCGGTTGCCGGGGGCGGCGGCCGAGGGATGAACGTGGTCCGAGGCGCGGAGGATCTCGTCCGCCTCTACCAGACGACCCGGGCCACCGCCCAGGCGGTGTTCAAGGACAGCGCCGTCTACATCGAGCGCTACCTCGACGCGCCCCGACACACCGAGGTGCAGCTGGTCTGCGACGAGCACGGCAACGGCGTCTACTTCTTCGAGCGTGACTGCTCGGTGCAGCGCCGCCACCAGAAGCTGATCGAGGAGGCCCCCTCGATGCACCTGACCGAGGAGGCGCGCCGCGATATCGGCGAGCGAGCCGTGAGGGGGGCGTTGTCCGTTGGCTACACCGGCGCCGGGACGATGGAGTTCCTGCTTGACGGCGACGGCAATCTCAGCTTCATGGAGATGAATGCTCGGATCCAGGTGGAGCACCCGGTCAGCGAGATGGTCACGAGCGTCGACCTGATCCAGGAGCAGATCCGAGTGGCCGCCGGCGAGCCGCTCTCCGTCAGCCAGGACGACGTCGTGCTTCAAGGGCACTCGATCGAGTGCCGCGTCAATGCCGAGGACCCCGACCGCGACTTCGCGCCGGCCGCCGGGAAGCTTGACGTCTACGTCCCGCCCGGCGGGCCCTGGACGCGGGTCGACTCACACTGCTACCCGGGTTGGACGATCGCGCCCTTCTACGACTCACTGATCGCGAAGCTGATCGTCTGGGCTCCCGACCGCGCGCGCGCGATCGACCGCATGGAGCGCGCGCTCAGCGAGTTTCGGATCGAGGGGCGGGGCATCAGGACCACGATTCCCTTCCATCTGCGGGTGCTTGCCGACGAGCGCTTCCGCGCGGGCGACATCTCCACGGACTTCCTCGAGCGCTTCATGGCCGAGCAGCCCGCGGTCGCTGCGGGCTAGCTGGACGCGGTCCTGCGCTTGAGGACCGCGCAGGTGAGCGCCAGCGGCACGACTATGAACACGGCCAGGATCAGCCAGTTCTGCAGCGGGTCCCTGGTGAAGGTGTCGCCGTACTGAATCGCCAGGCCCGGCCCGATCCGGGACGTGTCGATGCGGAACTGGGTGTTCAGGTCCACGATCTCCCCCAGCGCTTCGAAAGACCAGCGCACCGGGGAGACGGCGGCGATGACCTTGCCGACGACGTTCATATTGGCTACCGCCACCAGGGCACCGCCGAACAGCACCTGAGGCATGATCCAGACCGACAGCATGTCGGTCGCCTGCTGCGAGGACGGCACGAATGCCGAGGTGAGCAGCGCCAGCCCCAGACCGACGAAGCCGGTCAGCACGAGCGTGACCACCAGGGGCCCGTACACGTCGAGGCCCTCGGCCGGTAGTCGTCCGGTCACCCGGAGGATCCCGACCATCACCAATATCAGCAGGGCGAGCAACGGGGCCAGGACCGCGGTCTTCGACAGGACGTAGGGCACGATGCCCAGGTTCACCATGCGCTCTCGGCGGAAGATCGGGAACTCCTTGACGATCTCCTGGACCGCGAACAGCAACCCGAAGATGAAGGAGCTGAACGCGACGAGGAACATGATCTGCAAGGCGGCGGCCGAGTTCTCGGTGCTCGTAAACGTGTCTCCCTTGAACAGCGCCAGAGCCAGCAACGAGAAGAGGATCGGCGGCATGATCAGCGACGGGAGCACCTTGGGGTTCTTCGCATAGAGGTCGAAGGTGCGGCGACTGAGCACGGCGAACTGGCGGAGCCCGCGGGCCAGACCGCCGGGTGGCGCGCTCCCGCCGAGCGAGGCGCGCTCGCCGTCGTCGGCCGGTCCAGGCTGGAGCTGTTGCGCCGCCAGCCGTTGGTAGTCCTCAGAAGCCCGGAAACTCTCACTCCACTCCTCGGGGCTCGTCTCCTCGGCCAGGCGCCGGTAGATGTCGTCGAAGCTGTCGGCCTCGAAATAGCGAAGCGCACGGCGGGGCGGACCCGCGAAGGCGAGGTGCCCGCCGCGGGTCAGGAACACGACCTTGTCGCACAGCATCACGTTCTTGGTCGCGTGTGTGGTCAGCGTCACCGTGCTGCCGTCGTCCGCCATACGACGCAGCAGCCTCATCATCTGGGCGTCGGTGTAGGGGTCGAGCCCCGAGGTGGGCTCGTCGAGAAAGAAGATGCGCGGCTGCGTCAGCAGCTCGACGCCGATGCTCGAGCGCTTGCGCTGGCCGCCGCTGAGCTGACCGACCCTGACGTCGGCCTGCTCGGTCAGCTCGAGCTCGTCGAGAGCCTTGTCCACGGCGCCGTCGAGCTCCTCGCGCGACGTGTCCGGGGGGAGGCGAAGCTTCGCCGAGTGTCGAAGCGTCAGCCGCAGGGGCAGCTCGGTGTGGATGATGTCGTCCTGCGGCACGTAGCCGAGCACGCCGCGGAAGACGCTCAGCTGACGGTAGTGGTCGCGGCCGTTGTAGAGCACGCGTCCAGTCGTGGCGGGGCGCACGCCGGACAGGGCGTCCATGAGCGTCGTCTTGCCGGCGCCGCTGCCCCCGACGATGGCGACGAACTCACCGGGGAGGATCGAGAGCGAGATCTCGTGGAGAAGCTTCTTGCCGCCGCGCACCTCCGTGACGAGGTCCGCGGCGTCGACCCTGATCCCGCGGGGCTCGATCGAGCGGTGGACGGCGTGCCGGTCGAACACCAGCCGCTCGTCGCCCACCCAGACCTCGTCGCCGTCGTTGAGGGCCGCCGTGCGCACGGGGGCGCCGTTGAGATAGGTCCCGTTCACGCTGCCCAGGTCGCGCAGGCGATAGCCGGTGTCCGTCTTCTCGATCACGGCGTGGTGGCGCGAGACGAGCGGCGACCCGAACACGATCTCGTTGTCGGCGACTCTCCCGATCCGGATCTTCTGCCCGTTCTGGCCGAGGTCGGTGAGGCTGCGCTCCTCGATCTCGAAGGCGCCGCTCTCTCCCCTGTCGTCGCGCTGGTCCGCGGCGCTCCTGACGATGCGTTCGATCTGAGGGTGCCGCGCGACCAGGTCCTGGAAGTCGGCCGCGGACAGCGTCCACAGCTCGGCGCCGGTGACCGCCCGCACGGTGCCGGACCGGTGGCCCTCTCCGAGCAGGGCCGCCTCGCCGAAGAAGTCGCCCGGTCCCAGCCGGGCCAGCTCGCGCGGCTCGCCTCCGATGTCCGCCGTCGTGGCCAACGTTCCGGCTTCGACGAGGAAGAAACCTTCGCCCCCGTCCCCGCCGGAGACGACGCTGCCCGCGGAGACGGAGAGAGGCTGGAGCGCCGTGGCCACCTGGTCGAGGTCGTCGTCGGAGAGGGCGCTGAACAGGTCCATCCTCCTGAGCAGCCGGGCCGGCCCGGCGAATTCGCGCCAGGCGCGGATCTGCGTCTCATCGCGGCCGCCGGCCGGCGGCGGCGCGTGCAGCGGCAGGTCGGCCGCGACGTGGCCGGGCCAAGCCTGGAAGGCCGCCGCCTGCCCGGCGAGAGTGGGGCGGCGGACGGCGCGTGTTCCCCTGAGAAGCAGGAACGTGACGGCGCTTCCGGCCAGGATCCACAGCAGCGCGCTCGGGACCGGTAGAGAGGGCTCGTCCTCCGCCTGCGTCACTCCTACGACAGCAGGGCTGGGCTCGGGTGAGTCCTGAGTCCCGATCCCCAGCTCGGAGTTGTCGTTGATTCCCCAGCCGACGAGCTCGCCGCCGGGTCTGAGGGCGAGCAGAAAGCCGCCACCTGCCTCCACCGCTTCGATCTGGGCCAGGTCCTCCACCTCAGCCGGAGTCGGCCGGTCGTCCCCTCCAGCCTCCCCACTGCCGAGCTGCCCGAACTTGTTGTTGCCCCACGTCCAGAGAGAGCCGTCCTCCTTGAGCGCGGCGCCCGCCCCGCCCGAAGCTGCGATCGCCGTCACCTCCGTGAGACCACGCACGCGAGCCGGCTCGGGCTCGCACCTGCATCCCTTCGTCGTCAGCGTTCCCCTGCCGAGTTGGCCTTGGTCGTTTCGCCCCCAGGCCATCACGGTGCCGTCTTCCATCAACGCCAGGCTGTAGTCCCCGAGCTGGCCCGCGGCGATGGCCGTCGCCTTGCCGCCGAGCCCCTTCACGGGCGCCGGAGTGCTGCGCAAGCAGATGTCTCCCCCCGAACAGGTCTTGCGGTCGCCGACCTGACCGTAGCGTTGCTCACCCCAGCCGTAGACCGTTCCCTGCGCCGCTCCGGCCTTCTTGCCCGCCAGCGCCAGGGTGTGGTGCCAGCCGGCCGCGAGGGCGGAGATCCCGCCGAGGCCGCTCACCTCCACAGGAACGGCGCTGCGTTGTTTGGTCCCGTTGCCGAGCTGACCGAAATCGTTAGCGCCCCAGGCCCGTACAGCGCCGTTCTTCAGGACGGCATAGCTCTGGTTGAAGTCCGCGTCGATCTGGGTGACGCCGCGCAACCCCTCGACCTGCACCGCCGTACCCTGAGGCGAACCGACCTTGCCCGTGCCGAGCTGCCCCTGATCGTTCTCTCCAAAAGACCAGACGGTGCCGTCCTCCTTGAGCGCCAGGCTGTGGAACTCACCTCCGGCGACGTCGGACACGCCGGTGAGATTCAGAACCTGGGCAGGCTCCAGCGCGCTTGCCGCGTCGGGCCCCAATCCCAGCTGAAGGTGGGCGCCGAAGCCCCATGACAGGACCCTGCCGTCGCGCTCGACCGCGAGCGAGTGCCCGCCGCCTCCGGTGAACGCCTTGATCCCGGTGAGGGCGCCACCGTCCTGGGCCATCGCGCTGAAACCGCCGGGCCCGGCCATCACGGCGAGAACGGCCAGAACGGCCAGAACGGCCCAGCGCCGTCTCATTCGGGCCTGCCGTCTTGCCGAGGCGCTGCGACTGTGGGACGCATCATGCGGGGCGCCGCACCGAGTTCGTCCTCGGTCAAGCGGACTTTCTATGGCGCCAAGGCGTCAGGCCGCGACCCTCATTGGGTGCTTGGCAAGCCACCCGGCGATCGACTTCGCTATGCCCGGCGGATCCATCAGCGGCAGCGCATGCTCGGCGTTCTCGAGCTTGAGCTCCTCGGCCTGCGGAGCCCACTGCCTGAGGATCTCGTGCACCTTCTGGGCCCGCTCGGGACTCTGCACGCCGAGCACCGACAGCAGCGGCTGCTCGACGCGGCGCGCATCCTCCGGGGTGAAGTTCCACGCATACGCCGCCGGCATCTCGACCTGCAGGAAGGTATCGGCATCCCTCACCGCCTGGTCGAACTCACCCGTCGTCGTGAGCCAGTCGAGCACTTCCCGGAAGGCGCCCCCGGCGCGGGTCTCGAGAAACGCCTGAAGCGCGCCGCGTCGGTCGCCGGTCTCGAAGATCTCGTTCACGTGGGCCATCCCCGCGCGGAAATCCTCCTGCGACTTCGCCGCAGCCTCCGGCCCCGCCAGGGACTTTGCGATAGCCCCCATGAGCGCGGGCTCGAGCAGGGCGAGGGTGTGGACCATCTCAGGATGGTCAAGTGCGAGCTGCAGGCCGATGACTCCGCCGAGCGAGTGGCCGACCACGTGCGTGCGCTCCACGCCGAGCTCGTCCAGCAGGGCGCGGGCATCTGCGACCTGGTCGGCGATCTGGGCCTTGCCGTCCGGGTGCTCGCTCCCGGCGAAGCCGCGCCGGTGGTAGTTGATCACCCGATAGCTGTCCGTCAGCGCGGGCTGCCCAAGCAGGGGGCCATTCTCGTCGGCCAGCAGCCCGCCGTGCAGTAGGAGCACCGGCTCGCCCGAGCCGGCAACCTCGTACTCGAGCTCTACGCCGTTAACGCGTGCACGTTCCATCCGCCGTTCTCCAATCGGTTAGCCGCCACCGCCAACGCTAAGCGAGAGTCACCTTCGAATCAAGTGGGGGCGGCGTGCGATACTGGCCCCTGCCCATGCCCGAAACAGCGGCGCAGTCAGGGGCGGTCGGTCTAGGAAAGGGAGGAAGGCGGAGTTGACAAAGGTCATCATCGTCGGGGCGGGCATCGGCGGGTTGACCGCCGCCATCGGGCTTCGTCGCGCTGGCTTGGAGGTCAAGCTATACGAGCAGCGGACCGACCCCCGCATGATCGAGTCCGGGGGCGGGATGGTCTTGCAGCCCAACGCCATGCGAGGCTTCCAGCAGCTCGGCGTGGCGGATCAGGTCGCTGCTGCAGGCAGCGTCCTCGAGCGCTTCGAGTGGTGCACTCCCAAGGGAAACCGCCTCGCGGGCTGGCCGGTCGGCGAGGTGGCCCGGAAGGTCGGGGCCCCGATGGTCGGGATCCGGCGGATGAAGCTCCAGGGAGCCCTGACGGGCGCCATCGAGGACGGAGCGCTCGAGCTGGGCGCCGAGGTGACCGGTTTCTCCGAGGACGCCGGCGGCGTAACGGTCCAACTGGCCGGCGGAGCAGAGGAACGCGGGGACCTGCTGATCGGGGCGGACGGGATCAACTCGACGGTCCGATCGCTCAGCCTCGGTCCGTGGACCGAGCCGCGCTACGCGGGCTACGCACTCTGGTTCGGCATCACCGAGGTCGACGGGTCAGCGGCCGACCCGACCTTTCGTGAGCTCGACGGGCCCGGCGCGCGCTTCATCAGCTTCCCGGTCGGCGGCCGCGAGGTCTATTGGTCAGCGATCGCGAACGCGGCGGAGGGCACCATAGCCGAGGGCGGCGGAGCCGAGATCGAGGGAGACAAGGAGATGCTGCTCCGGCGCCACGCCGGCTGGGCGCCGCCGACCGAGTCGCTGCTCGAGGCCACGGACCCGAGCGTGATCTACCGGCGGGAGATCGCGGATCGCGACCCCATCAAGAAGTGGGGGGCCGGTCGCGTGACGCTGTTGGGTGACGCGGCGCACGCGATGACCATCAACCTCGGTCAAGGAGCCTGCCAGGCGATCGAGGACGGCGTGGTGTTGACCAACTGCCTCGCAGCCGAGGACGACCCCATCGCCGCGCTGCGCTCCTACGAGGTCAAACGGATCGCCCGCACCGCACCGGTCGTGCGGCGCTCGCGGATGATCGGCGAGATGGGGCAGTGGACGAACCCTCTCGCCTGCCGCGTCCGCAATCAGATCCAGCGCGTGGTGTTCCCGACCGTCGCCTTCCGGGAGTTCAAGCAGACCATGGCCTATGAATTTCCCCCGGCGCCCGAGCCGGTGAGCCCTCGCGTGAGCCGGCCCGCATCGGGCTAGCGGAAGGCGGCTGGGACCGACGCCTAGCCCGGTGGTTCCTGCTCGACCCGGATCGTTCCCTCGTAGGGACCCCGGCCGAAGAACGGAGGCATCACCTCCAGAGCGAAGCTGAGCTCCCCCTCCGCGTTTGCCCAGATGCCGGTGCTCTCAGCGCCGTTCACGGTGAGGTCCGCGTTGAGGGTCTCCCTCGTGCCCGCCTCCATGAAGTCCATCCTGAGGTCGCCGTGCTCCGTGTCGATGACCAGATACCCGGCCATCCTGTAGTTCGGGGCGATGAACTCCATCTCCCCGGTCGAGCCGGCGAAGATGCCGGTTGACTTGTCTGGAAGCACGTGCACCTTGGTCTCGATGTAGTGGACCCGCTTGAAGATCTCCTGTCCGCCCTCCATGCCCGGCGCCTCGCCAACGGGGGGTCCGCCGCCGGGAGGCCCGCCGGGGGGTCCGCCGCCGGGAGGCCCGCCG
>JACCSF010000132.1 GCA_013813135.1 Thermoleophilaceae bacterium
TATTCGCTGAGCTCGGGCCAGACCTGACGATGCTCGAGGATGTGCTCGACCTTGGTCGTGCAGTCGAAGGTGACCTCGGGAAAGTGGCGGTGAAGCTCGCGCGCCACTTGCAGGGAATGCTTGACGCCGTTTAGGAAGTCCGGGTCGCCGAAAGTGCGGGCGGTCACGCGCAACGCGCGCTTCGGTCATCGGGCTCGCGCGCTGGAGCGGACAGGGCTCGTGTCCAGCAGCCGACAACCCGTCGCCATGAACGCCAGCTCGGCCCGGTCGGGCCGCGACGCGTTGCGCCGCGCGCTCGGGTCGGCATGGTCGTGTGGTGTCGATGGCACGGGGGGTCAGATTGAGTCCCATCACTACGTCAGCACCGCTCCGCCGACGTAGGCGGCATACGCGCCTAGGAGTACCGCTCCCTCGACACGTCCGAGACGACCGCGTGCCAGCAGCGTCCCAGCCAGCAACACGCTCGCCGCCAGCGCGGGCAGGTGATAGCTGACGACGCTGTCCGGGACGGCGACAGGCCGGGCGAGGACGATCACACCGAGCGAGCCGGTCAGGAGGAAGACGAGCGTGCCGAGCGCGTTGCCCACACTCAGCTCGGGAAAGCCGCGGAAGGCCGGCAGCGCCTCGAGGACGACTTCCTCGAACGAGACCGCGGCGGCGACGACGAGCAGCCCGAAGAGGGTCTCCGACAGCCCGAGCTCCGCGACGACGCGCTCGGTGCCGAAGACGAGCAGCTCGGCGCCCACTACAAGCCCGATGATGCCAGCGACGACCTTGACGGCGAGGAGCTGTGGGCGCTCGGGACGCTCTTCGGTCTCTTGCTCGGACTTCCGACGCCCGAGGACGACCGCGGCGACGAGCGGGAAGAAGGCGGCAAGCAGCAGCCCGCCGTCCAGGCGTGACAGCTCTCCGTCGGCGGCGAGTGCGATCGACATAGCGGTCGCGACACCCGCCGCGGAGAGCAGTGCGGTCGGCGGACGCATACGGAACGGCGCGATCACTGCAGCCCCCCCGAGCCCGACCGTGACGAGGAAGATGGCGGCGCCGACGGAGACCCCGAGCGCCGTGCCGGGCAGGTCGTCGAGCGTCGCTGCGATGCCAGCGGCTGTCGACTCGACGTCGAAGCCGAGCACGAGCGCTCCGACCATGACGCCCGACAGCCCGGCGGCGAGCGCCCACGCGCGGAGGCTCTTGACCAGCCCTTCGACGGACTCGACGAGCAGCCAGAGGCCTCCTCCGAACGCCCCGATGCCAATCGCGAGGCTCACAGCTGCGTGCGCTCGTAGACCGCCGCGGTGTAGCGCTCGAGCGCCTCGCCCGCGTCCTGAAGCGCCGCCCCTGCCTCCGTCGCACCGGGCGCGTCATGCAG
The DNA here is from genome assembly GCA_013813135.1 of Thermoleophilaceae bacterium. GTDB lineage: Bacteria > Actinomycetota > Thermoleophilia > Solirubrobacterales > Thermoleophilaceae > JACVRW01. The sequence goes on from JACCSF010000132.1 coordinate 1,370, forward strand.
GTCGCGGGCTGCGATCCGCTCGTGCCAGCGCTGCAGCTTGTCGAGCTCGGCCTCCTCCTCTTCGAGCTCGGCGAGCGTGAACTTCTCGATCGCGAATTCATGCTCTATCTCGGCGAGGAACTTGCCGCACTCCGAGGTGAGCTCGCCGTACTCGGCGCTGCGTGCCCCGTTCCAGGCGTCGACCAGCTGGCTGCCGTCGACCTCGCCCAGCGGTTCGGCGCGCAGCGCGAGCGTCTCGCCTCCAACCTCGGTGACGAGCACGCGGAAGCGCTCGATCGCGCGGCGGAAGGGTTCGGCGTCGGGGAAGGCGATGACCGAGCGCTGCACGGACAGGGCGCCGGAGCGCCGCACCTCTCGCCAGACCGCGACGCGCGCGGTCGAACCGTTCCCCGGCAGCTTGTAGCTGAGCAAGACCCACCCCATGTCGGCGCTGACTGTAACGTAAGTTGCACCATGCAGAAACAACTTCTACAGTGGGCGCCTTGGATTTCGACCTATACGAGCAGCTCAACGGCCTCGCCGACCGCCATCACTCGCTTGCGGAGGTGTTCCGCTTCTTCGCGCAGGACGGTCAGCTCGTCTTTCTCGCGCTGCTGGCGGCTCTCTTCTTCGCGCGTGGGAAGTGGCGCTCGCCGAACGGACGGCACGGCGTCGCAGCGGCGGGCTTCAGCGCGCTGCTCGCGCTCGCGCTCGCCCAACTGATCGCGTCGCTCTGGGATCGCCCGCGGCCCTACGAGGCCCATGCGGGCGAGGCCCAGCTGCTGCTCTCGCCCTCGCCCGACCCCTCGTTCCCCTCCGACCACGCCACGGCGGCCTACGCGATCGCGTTCGCGATCCTGCTGCGCCACCGCAAGGCCGGTTCCCTCGCGCTCGTGCTGGCCACCCTGGTCGCTGTCTCGCGCGTGGCGCTGGGGACCCACTACCCCACCGACGTACTGGGCGGGGCCGCCGTCGGCGGCCTTGCGGCTGCGTTGTTATGGGCGCCTCCAGTCCGCCGGCGACTGCACCGCCTCGCGGACTGGACGGGAGCGCTTTACGACCGAGCCACTCATGCCGTCGGTCGGTCGGTCGCTCGCTGAGCGCTAGGACCAAGGCGATACTCCCGGTCTTGAACGCCGAAGGCCTTGCCTCTCCAGGTGCGACGACCGCTTCGCCGGCGCGCGGTCCGCGCACCCTCGCCGGTCTAGTTCGCTACTTCCTCAAACTCGGGGGTGTCGGGTTCGGCGGGCCGATCGCACTCGTCGGCTACATGCAGCGAGACCTCGTCGAGGAGCGGCGCTGGTTCAGCGAAGCCGAGTTCCAACAAGCGCTCGCCATCGGCCAGACAATGCCGGGCCCCTTGGCCGCGCAGACGGCAATGTGGCTGGGCTACCTACACGCCGGCGCGCGCGGCGCTCTCGCCATCGCCGTGCCCTTCGTCGTCCCGCCCTTTCTCATCGTCACGGCTGTCGCGGTGTTCTACGCCGAGTACCAGGGGCTCGACTGGGTACACGCGGTCTTCCTCGGCGTCGGCCCCGCGGTGCTCGCCATCATCGCCATCGCGGCTTACAAGCTCGCGTGGTCAACGAACAAGACCGACCCTGTGCTGTGGGCCATCGCCGCCATCCTGTGTGGAGTCACGGCCATCGCCGGCGCCGAAATCGTGTGGCTGTTCCTGGCCGCCGGGGCCTTCGGTGCCATCTACTACGGGGGAGGACTGCCCAAGGTGCGTAGTGCCGGCGCCGCGAGTGTCTCGCCGCTTGGCCTGCTGGCCGCGGTCAAGGGTCTCGCGTGGACGGGGTCGGGCGCCTCCCTAGGGTCGCTGAGTTGGTTCTTCTTCAAGGCCGGGGCGTTCACCTTTGGCTCGGGCCTTGCGATCGTGCCATTCCTGCACGCGGGGCTGGTCGAGCAACACGGGTGGCTGACCGAGCAGCAGTTCATCGATGCCGTCGCCATGGGCCTCATCAGCCCAGGCCCCGTCGTCATCATGGCCACCTTCGCCGGCTACCTGGTCTTTGGCATCGTCGGCGCGGTTGCAGCAACCATCTTCGTGTTCCTGCCAGCGCTGCTGCTCGTGATCATCCCCGGGCCGCTGATTCGCCGCCACGAGAAGCACCCGCGCCTTCAAGGCTTCATCAAAGGCGCTACCGCCGCGGCCGCGGGTGCCATCGCGGGTGCAGCCATCGTCATCGCCGGCGATGTCATCGACAGCTCCTGGTCAGTCGTCATCGGCGTCGTCGGGCTCGGCCTGCTGCTGCAAAGGAAGATGAAGGTCCCCGAGCCCGCACTCGTCGCCGCGGCCGCGCTCGTCGGGCTCGTGGCCTTCTCCTAACGAACTAAGGAAAACGGCAGACCACTACCGCATTCTGTGTGCCAGCAGTAACGCCGCATGACACAGAGCGTCGGGTCGCGCTTCTCCTTTGCGCGATACGCGAGCGCCTCCGCCGGCTCCCCACCGACGCTCGCTTGGGACGAGAACCAGAAGCGACGGCACCGCCCACGCGGACGGTCGCTCGCGGCGCGAAGCGGTCGCCCGCTTCGTGCTGGGGGCCGGGAGATTAGACGCGACTCCTTCTCGCGGGCGCCGATGGGGTGGT
>JACCSF010000134.1 GCA_013813135.1 Thermoleophilaceae bacterium
CGCCTGGACCGCCCCGGCGCGCGCCCAGCTCGGCATCGAGCCCGCGCTGCCGGAGGAGAACGGCGCCCAGCGCCAGCGCCGCGCGCTCGCCCAGGGAGCCTCGATGGAGGAAGTGTTCGCGGCCGAGGTGGCAGAGACGCAACTGACCTACGCGGCCGAGGAGGTGAGCGCGTGAACGAGCCGGAACCCCAGCTGCCCGACGTGGCCGACGTGCTGGTGAGCACCACGGCGTCGCTGGTCAACCTGGCCGGCATCCGGTTGACCGAGAAGGAGCACCGCAACCCGGCGAAGGCGAAGGAGGCGATCGACGCGGCGCGCGAGCTGCTACCGCTCTGCCCCGAAGAGGCGGTCGGTCCGATCAAGGACGCCCTCGCCCAGCTGCAGATGCTGTACGTGAAGGAAACGCAGAACCGTGCGCGCTCGGCCGAGCCGAGTGCTTCCGGCACGCAGAACCGTGCGCGCTCGGCCGAGCCGAGTTCTTCAGACGCCGACGAGCGCGCCAAGGCACGCTCGAAGATCTGGACGCCGCCCGGGTCGTGATCGGGCTCTTCGGCGGGTCGGGCTTCTACCGCTTCCTGGACGAAGTCGAGGAGGTGCCGGTCGCCACTCCCTACGGGCCTCCCTCGGCGCCGGTGCGCGTGGGCCGCATCCGGGGCACCGAGGTGGCGTTCATGCCGCGCCACGGCGACGAGCACGCGCTGCCGCCACACCGCATCAACTACCGCGCCAACGTCTGGGCGATGAGGGAGGTGGGCGTCCGGCGCATCATCGGGCCGTCGGCGTGCGGCTCGCTCAAGCCGGAGCTGGCGCCCGGCACGTTTGTGATCTGCGACCAGTTCGTCGACCGGACGCAGGCCCGCGAGAGCACCTTCTACGACGGTCCGCAGACGACCCACGTGTCGGCCGCCGACCCCTACTGCCGCGACCTGAGCGAGATCCTGGCCGCGAGCGCGGAGCAGCTCGGCATTCCCGTGGTCAGGGGCGGGACCGTGGTCGTGATCCAGGGCCCGCGCTTCTCCACGCGCTCGGAATCCAGGTGGTACGCCGCGAGCGGCTTCGACGTGGTGAACATGACGCAGTGCCCGGAGTGCTGGCTGGCCCGCGAACTGGAGCTCTGCTACGCCAACATCTCGCTCGTGACCGACTACGACGCCGGCCTCGAGGGAATGCCCCACGTGGATCCGGTTTCGGCCGATGCGGCCTTCGCCGTCTTCTCGGAGAACCTGGAGCGGCTGCGCGCGCTGCTGTTCTCTGCGGTGCCGCGGATCGGCCCGCAGCCGCAGGACGCGTGTGCCACGGCGTTGCGCAGCGCCATCGTCCGATAAACTGCGGCCGCTCTTTTCCGGGCGGTGTCGGAGGCACTCCCAGATGCCCGCCTCCAGCGCTCCGCGCATGACCGCCCGCTGACTGACTTCTACGGAGGACATACCCCTTGGAATTCCTGACTGACTGGGGCGTGATCATCGCGCTCCTCTGCGCCGGCGCCGCCCTCGTATATGGCGTGCTGACCTCGCGCTGGCTGCTGTCGCTCTCGCCCGGCAACGAGGAGATGCAGGCGATCTCGCTGGCTGTCCAGCAGGGCGCGAGCGCCTACCTGCGGCGCCAGTACACGATCATCGCCGGAGTGGCGGTGGTGCTGGCGATCGTGCTCGGCGTCGCACTCGAGGCCCAGGATCGCGAAGGCATCCTCACGGCCCTCGGCTTCCTGATCGGCGGGACGTTCTCCGGCGCTGCGGGCTTCATCGGCATGAACGTGTCGGTGCGGGCGAATGCCCGCGTGGCCGAGTCGGCACGCTCGGGGGTCTCTCGGGCGCTCGAGGTGGCGTTCAAGGGCGGCGCGGTCACAGGTCTGCTCGTCGCGGGGCTGGCTCTGCTCGGCGTGGCCGGCTACTACGGGATCCTGGTTTTGGCCGGCACCGAGGAGCGCGACGCCATCGACGCCCTCGTGGGCCTCGGATTCGGCGGCTCCCTGATCTCCGTCTTCGCCCGACTGGGGGGCGGCATCTTCACGAAGGCCGCCGATGTGGGCGCCGACCTGGTCGGCAAGATCGAGGCCGGCATCCCAGAGGACGACCCGCGCAACCCCGCCGTGATCGCGGACAACGTGGGCGACAACGTCGGCGACTGCGCCGGCATGGCCGCGGACCTGTTCGAGACCTACGCGGTCACCGCGGTCGCCGTGATGCTGCTCGGGGTGCTCACGTTCCAGGAGATCGGCACGGTCGCGGTCTATCCGCTCGTGATCGGCGGCGTCTCGCTGATCGCATCGATCATCGGCACGTTCGCCGTCCGCAGCGCGGCCGGCAACGTCGAGCGGGCGCTGTACCAGGGCCTGTTGGTCTCGGGCGGCCTGGCGGCGGTCGCCTTCCTCCCGATCACGCTGACGATGATGGACGACCTGACCTTCAAGGGAGGCGTCTCGTCGCTGCTGCGCGGCGGCGCGGGGGAGGCGCCCAGCGGGATCGACCTCTACCTCTGCACGCTGGTCGGCATCGGCATCACGGCTGGGCTGTTCGTGATCACCGACTACTACACGTCAACCCGCTTCCGACCGGTCCGCACGACCGCGCGCGCGTCCCAGACGGGGCACGCCACCAACATCATCCAGGGGCTCGCCCAGGGCTTCCAGTCCACCGCCGCCCCGGCGATCCTGCTCGCGATCGGCATCCTCGTCTCGAACGAGCTCGCCGGCATCTACGGCATCGGCGTGGCGGTCATGGCGCAGCTCTCGCTCACCGGCCTGATCGTGGCCCTCGACGCCTTCGGGCCGATCACGGACAACGCCGGCGGCATCGCGGAGATGGCGGACCTGCCGGAGGAGGTGCGCAACGTGACGGATCCGCTCGACGCCGTCGGCAACACCACCAAGGCGGTCACCAAGGGTTACGCGATCGGCTCCGCCGTGCTGGCGGCGCTGGTGCTGTTCGCCGCCTTCGTCGAGGAGCTGCGCGAGGAGGCCGCCGCGGCGGGTAAGAGCCTGCCTTCCTTCGACATCTCTCAGCCGGAGGTGCTCGTCGGGCTCCTGATCGGCGGCATGATGGTCTACCTGTTCGCCGCGCTGGCGATCGAGGCGGTCGGCCGTGCGGGCGGCGGCGTGGTCGAGGAGGTGCGCCGGCAGTTCAAGGAGAAGCCGGGCATCATGGACTACACGGAGAAGCCCGACTACGCGCGAGCGGTGGACATCGTCACAGCGTCCGCCCAGCGGGAGATGATCGTCCCCGCGCTGATCCCGATCCTCGTGCCCGTGGTCGTGGGCCTGCTCTCCACGCAGGCACTCGGCGGCCTGCTGATCGGCGTGATCGTGGTGGGCTTCTTCGCCGCCGTCTCGATGACCGCCGGCGGCGGCGCCTGGGACAACGCCAAGAAGCTGATCGAGGACGGCGAATACGGCGGCAAGGGCTCCGAGGCGCACGCCGCCTCGGTCACCGGCGACACGGTGGGCGATCCCTACAAGGACACCGCCGGGCCGGCGATCAACCCGATGATCAAGGTGGCGAACATCGTGGCGCTGCTGATGATCCCGTTCCTGGTCTAGATGACCCGCGCGCACCCGGCCAGCCGGGTGCTTGCGGCTTGGGGAGCCGCGGCGCGGCTCTCGATCAACGTGGTCAACGGCCGCGGCACCGAGAAGGCCAGCCTCGTCCAGCTGACGAGCGCGGCCTGCCCGGCCGGCTGCACGCGCTTTACGGACGGCCACGGACGGCTGGCGCTTGACGTCGCGCCCGGCGACCGCGTCGCCGTCACGCGCGGCGGCCCGGTCGCGGAGGCGAGCTACACGG